>JAGDAM010000215.1 GCA_017959485.1 Clostridia bacterium | reverse complement strand
TCCTGGTCATCGGCATGACCCTGGGCTCCATCGCGGGCTACTGCGGCGGCAAGGTGGACCTGATCATCATGCGCATCGTGGACATCATCTATTCGCTGCCCGACATGCTGATGGTCATTCTGCTCGCTTCGGTTCTCAAACTGACGCTCGGAGCCGCGATAGAAGGCACCGCGCTTGAAAAGATCGGAAGCAACATAATAAGTCTGTTCATCGTATTCGGACTGCTCTACTGGGTCTCGATGTCCCGCCTCATCCGCGGACAGATTCTTTCGCTCCGCGAGCAGGAATACGTCCTCGCAGCGAAATCGACCGGCGCGAAGAGCGGCTGGATAATCAAAAAGCACCTGATTCCCAACTGCATAAGCGTCATCATTATTTCGACCGCGCTTCAGATACCCAACGCGATCTTCACCGAGAGCTATCTCTCCTTCCTCGGACTCGGAGTCAACGCTCCGATGCCCTCGCTGGGTTCTCTCGCGTCCGACGCGCTCAACGGCATCAACTCATACTCCTACCGGCTGATTATTCCCGCGGTAGTCATCTCGCTGATCGTGCTCTCGCTCAACCTCTTCGGAGACGGTCTGCGCGACGCCTTCGACCCCAAGCTCAATAACTGAAAGAAAGGAGATTCAAATGTCGCTTCTTGAAGTCAAGGACCTCCGAACCTCCTTCTTTACCGACGCGGGAGAGGTTAAGGCGGTCAACGGAATATCCTTCTTCCTCGATCACGGGAAGGTGCTCGGCATCGTCGGAGAATCGGGATCCGGAAAATCGGTCACCGCATACTCGATAATGCAGATACTCGCCGGAACCGGAAAGATAGTCGGCGGTTCGATAAAATTCGACGGGAAGGAGCTCGTCGGCGCCTCCGAAAAGGAGATGAAAGCCATCCGGGGAAACCGGATATCCATCATCTTCCAGGACCCGATGACCTCTCTCAATCCCACGTATACCATCGGCCATCAGCTTATGGAGGCGATAATCCTCCACACCGACCGGAACAAAAAAGAGGCGTACGACCGCGCCGTCGAGATGCTAAAGCTGGTAAACGTCAACGAACCCGAAAAGCGGATGAAACAGTATCCCTTCGAGTTCTCGGGAGGCATGCGCCAGCGCGTTATGATCGCCATGGCGCTCGCCTGCGAACCCGACATACTCATCGCCGACGAGCCGACCACCGCGCTCGACGTCACGATTCAGGCTCAGATACTCGAGCTGATGGCGTCGCTCCAGAAAAAACTCGGTATGGCGATCATAATGATCACGCACGACCTCGGCGTCGTCGCGCAGATGTGCGACGAGGTCATAGTCATGTACGCCGGCGCCATTTGCGAGCAGGGCACCGCCGACGAGATCTTCTACAATCCTAAACACGAATATACAAAGGGACTTATGAGATCGATACCGACCTCGGCGAACGCGGGTCAGAAGCTCAAGCCGATCGCCGGCACGCCGATAGACCTGCTCAACATGCCCGCCGGATGCCCCTTCGCTCCGAGATGCGACGCCGCTATGAAGATCTGTCTGCGTAAGTGCGCGCCTCCGCTCGATATCAACGAGAACCACAGGGCTGCATGCTGGGTGAACGTCAGGGACCGTCTTGAAGAGGGCGCGTCCGCCCCCGGAGAGGATAAGGAGGAGGAAGAATGAACGGCACGGGAAACACTCCTCTCGTCGAGGTGCGTCATCTTAAAGAGTATTTCGACATAAACGTCGGACTGTTCAGAACGAAACCGCTTAAAGCGGTCGACGACGTCTCGTTTACGATCAACCGGGGCGAGACGCTCGGCCTTGTCGGCGAATCGGGCTGCGGAAAGACGACGGTCGGACGGACTCTGCTCCATCTTTACAAACCGACCGGCGGACAGATATTCTACGACGGAAAAGAGATAGTCACAAAAGACGATATCGCGATGCTTCACACGAAAGCCGCGATGGTCTTCCAGGACCCGTACTCCTCTCTCAATCCGAGAATGACGGTATCAGACATAATCGGCGAGCCGCTCGACGTGCACGCGATGTGCAAAACGAAAGAGGAGCGCGCGGCGCGGATTCTTGAGCTGATGGATCACGTCGGTCTGAACAGCGAGCACGCTTCCCGATACGCCCACGAGTTTTCGGGCGGTCAGCGCCAGCGCATCGGCATCGCGAGATCGCTCGCCGTGAATCCCGAGTTCATAGTCTGCGACGAGCCGGTTTCGGCGCTCGACGTGTCGATTCAGGCGCAGGTCATCAACATGTTCGACGAACTTCAGGACAAGCTCGGGCTGACCTATCTGTTTATCGCTCACGACCTGCTCGTCGTACGTCATATATCTGACCGGATCGCCGTAATGTATCTCGGAAAGATGGTCGAACTCGCGGAGGCCTCCGAAATCTACGACCATCCGCTTCATCCCTACTCGAAGGCGCTGATGTCGGCGGTTCCGCTTCCCGATCCGAAGGCGGCGAGAGCCAATCAGCGCATCGCCCTCTCGGGCGACATTCCCTCGCCGCTCAACGCCCCGTCGGGCTGTCCTTTCCGCACGCGCTGCCCCTACGCCAAAGAGGAATGCGCAGCGTCGATGCCCGAATTCAAAGAGGTGGCGCCCGGACACTTCTGCGCCTGCCACCGAATCGAAGAGATTGGAGGCTAACGGCGGCAACTTCGTTTTCATATGATTTCCGGACTGTTGTGCAATGCTTTCCGGAAACCGGAACAAATAAAAAATCAGACTGCAAAAGGAGTCAGTTATGAAGAAAAAACTCTTAGCGGTGATCCTTGCGATCGCCATGCTCGGCCTCTGCGTTCTTGCCTCCTGCGGCAAGAAGTCCGAGGCCGGTGCTCCTCCCACGCTCAAGTACCTCTACAACACGAGCGAAGGACACAAAGCCATCGGTGAATACCTGCAGCAGGCTCTTGCCAGCGTAGGCATCAACATGACCCTCGAGAACCAGGACTGGGCCACCTTCCTGAACACCCGTAAGCAGGGCAACTACTCGGTAGCCCGCAACGGATGGGTTGCCGACTACACCGACCCGATCTGCTTCCTCGATATGTGGACCTCGAACTCGGGCAACAACGACGTTCAGTTCGGCAAGGGCGCGCACGCCTCCCTCAAGATGTACAATCTTGACCTCACCTCCTACGGTTACGACACCAAGGTCACCAACGGAACCTGGGCCGAGACCTACGACGTACTTATCAGCACCATCAAGGGCTGCACCGACAACGCCAAGAGATATCAGCTCATGCACGTTGCCGAAGATATGCTGATGGATACCGGATGCATCACTCCTCTCTACTACTACACTGACCTCTATATGATCAGCAAGGACGTGACCGGCTTCTTCTCCAGCCCTCTCGGATACAAGTACTTTATGAACGCCAACTATAAGGACAACAGCTCTATCGCTGTCTGCCTTGCCTCCGAGCCCGACACCCTCGATCCCGCCCTCAACTCGGCGGTCGACGGAGCGACTCTCGCCGCTCACCTCTTCTCGGGCCTTGCCAAGTGGGCTAAGGACGCCAACGGCAATCTCCAGATCGTCGCTGATTGCGCCACCGAGCTTCCCGAAGGCGTCCAGAACGCCGACGGAACCGTCACCTACACCTACACTCTGAGAGACGGTCTGAAGTGGTCCGACGGCCGCGATCTCACCGCCGCCGACTTTGCCTTCGCATGGCAGAGAGCCGCTTCGGTCGAGCTTGCCGCCGACTACGGCTACATGTTCGAAGTCGTTGACGGATACGACGATGTCTGGGCCGAGAACCCCGCTGCCGACGCCAAACTCAACGTTGAAGCCGTCGACGCCAAGACCCTCAAGGTCACCCTTGCCAGCGCCATCTCCTACTGGAACGAGCTCCTCGCCTTCCCGACCTACTTCCCGGTACGCGAGGACGTAGTCGCCAACGAGAACTGGGCTACCGATCCTTCCACCTACGTCTGCAACGGTCCGTACACCATCACCGGCTGGACTCACGACTCGGTCATCACCCTTACCAAGAACGCCAACTACTACGGCGCCGCCAACGTCACGATGAACGAGATCAAGTTCTATCTGTCGGATGACTCGAACAACATGCTGACCAACTTCAAGAACGGCACGTGGCAGCTGATCGACGACGTTCCCACCAACGAAATCGCCAACCTCAAGAAGGATTTCCCGACTGAGTTCGTGGTCGCCGGCCAGATCGGAACCTACTACGTCTGCTGGAACATCAACGAGTCTCTCCTGCCCTCCACCTCCACCCTCACCGGTGTCGAGGCCGAGAAGGCCAATCAGGAGATCCGCAAGGCCATCGCCCTCCTCTTCGACCGCAACTACATCTGCGAAGATATAGCTCAGGGCGGACAGGTTCCCGCGTCCTCCTTCGTTGCCATGGGTATGGTCAACCCCGACGGAACCCAGTTCTACAAGACCGCGGGCTCCAACTCCGGATTTGACGGATACTACAACGTAGCCAAGGAAGCTTTCGAAGGCAACGTCAACAAGGCCGTCGAAACCCTCAAGAAGTACTACACCCTCAAAATAGCCGAGTAATTTCGGCTGAATCAAAACGGTCCCGGGCGGGAGTTCGCTCCC
>JAGDAM010000214.1 GCA_017959485.1 Clostridia bacterium | reverse complement strand
TGCTGAGAAATCGCAGTTAATCAGGCGGATTTACAAGATTTCGACGCGAGAACAGACGCCAAAAGAGCCGACAGGATGTGTGCGTCAAATAAGCAGCTGAACGCTGCCCTCGCTTCGGGGAACCCCCGCACCACCCCTGCGCTCAGCTTCGCTTCGCGCGGGCTACTATCGTGACACACATCCAAGTCGCGCATGCGACTTGGATCAAAGCACAGCAGGCGGGGCCATTGCCCCGCCTGCTGTACTTTGGTCTAAGTGACACGACAAGAACGAGTCCGGCGCCTTCCTGCTCCGGTATTCCCATATGCCTGCTCGCCGGACCAATCATTTTCGCCCCTGCGGCGCGAAAATGAGCGTCCTGCGTCGATCCGCCAACCGGGCCAAATCAAATTCGGCAGAGGCTTCGCCCCTGCCGAATTTGATTTGGTCTGAGTGACACGACTTGAACGTGCGGCCTCTACCACCCCAAGGTAGCGCGCTACCAACTGCGCCACACCCAGATATAATGCTTTTCCTGAAAGCTTGAAAATTATACCACAATTAGCGGGAAAAGTCAATATCAATTCCGCAATTAGGTAAAAAAGTTGCGCCTGCCGCGGCGGTATTCCGCCGCGGCAGGGGTTAACCGGTTAACCTGAAGTGTGATTACTTTTTGGTTACAGCGGTGATGTGCGGGTTGATTCCGTCGTACCAGTACAGGAAAGCTTCAACGTCGACGGTGTCGCCGATATTGAGCTCGCGGAGCGCCTTGTAAACGTCGGTATCCTTGCCGCAGAAGTCGGATTCGATAAGGAAGGTGTAGGTCTTGTCGCCCTTAGCGAAGGTGATGTAGATATCATCGCCCTCGGAGCCGGTTCCGTTGTACTTGTAGAGCCAGGCAACTTCCTTCTGATCGGGATCCTTGGAGGCGGCGACGGTCAGACCGGTGAAGGTGACCTTCCTGTTCTGGTAGTTGGCCATCTCGTCGGTGCCGAGCTTGTCGGTAAGATCGACGGCGTCGTAGAGTTTCTTGTCGGTTCCGACGACGGTGACGGTGATCTTGTCTCCCGAGGGAGCCGAGACTTCATCTTCGCCGTGGTAGCTCTGACGGATTCCTTTCACGCAGACCTTGTCTCCGACGTTAACGGCGTCGTATTCTTCCTGAGTGCAGGCCCATCTGTAGACGTAATAAGCACCGTCGGCGTCGGCAAGATAGAGCGAGGTGTTGCCGTATGCCGCGGAATACTCAAATTTCGCCTGTACGAAGCCCTCGATGGTTACGGGAGCGTCGGCGGCGGCTGCGATGAACTCGGCATAGGTCATAACGCCTTCGGACTTGGTCCTGTCGTCAACTTCGACGGGAGCGGCCTCGGTGGTGATCTCTTCAGTCGTGGCATCGGTTGCGGGGGTGTTGGCGGCGGTGGTCGAAGCGGGAGTGGTGTCGCCGCTATTTCCGGTCTTGCCGCAGGCCGCGAAAGCCGTGACAACCATGATCACTGCAAGAAGCAGAGCAAATTTCTTCATTTTTTTGTTCCCTTTCTGAGCTTTTGAGCGCTCAAAACAAAAATGTGGATTATAATGACACTATTATATCACTTTCCGCGCTTTTTGTCAATACTCCGGAAGACAAAGACGCCGATAAGTATCACCCAGATTCCCGCGAGCGAGAACAGGAGCGCCTTGGCGGTCCCGGGCAGCGGACCGAGGTCTGTCCGTCCGGTCCCTTCGACGCCGTCGAGGTTGAGGCGCTTGAGCGAGGTGACGTTCGCGAAAACCCGCTCGAAATACCCGTCGTCCATCACGACTCCGCGCTTGGAGTCGCCGAGCGCCGCCTCGATAAGTTCTCCGGCCGCCTCGCGCAGCGAGGTCGAGCCGTTGTACACCGGAGTGACGAAGGTGTTTTCGGTGTTGCGCAGAACGATCTGCGCGGCTTCTATCTTTCCCTTATAGTGAAGATCGTCGTCCTCGTCCGCACGTGAGAGATAGTCGAGATACTCGGGATCCGAGCGTGCGGCGTCGGTCACCGGAACGTATCCTTCGGTCTGGGAGTACGCTATCTGCACTCCGTTCGTCAGCAGATACTGGCAGAAGAGCCAGGAAGCCAGAACCTCCTGCGGATCGTCCTTGTTGAACAGGCAGAGCGACGGCCCCTGTGAGATCATTTTCGGGTTGTCGACGTCAAACTGCGGTATCTCGGTGACTGCAAGTTCGTAATCGACTATCGTCTTCTGGTCGATCTCCTGCATCGGGGCGCGGCTACCGATCCAGGTGGCGCCTGCGGTCGAATCAATCGCGAACAGGCACTGCCCCGCGTTGAGATAGTTGCCGGGATAACTGGATATGCGGAAGGTTGAAAAGCTCCGTTTGGCGCCGTGATCGGCTACCGTGAGCATTATTTCCTTCGTCACGTCGTTGAAGATCCCGATTTTGCCGGTCGAGTCGCAGTAGGGGGCGTCCTTCTGGCGGAGCATCTGGATCATCATATTGTCGGTGGATTTATAGATGAAGGGGATAAGCACCTTCTGCCCGTTGAGCAGATAGTTGCCGTCGGCGTCCTTCGCCATCGCCTTGTCCGAGGCCTCCCAGACGAAGTCCCAGGTGACTTTTTCGGGCAGCTCGTATCCGAGCTTACGCAGCATCGTCAGATTGACGTAGAGCGCCTCGGAGGAGCGCATGAAGGGCACACCGTAAAGGCGTCCGTTGATCACGCACTCGTCGAGGAATTTCTTAGTAATCTCGTCTGCCGAGGGCGAGTCGAATTTCACTTCGCTCCCGCCGAAACCGTATTTAGGGTCGTTGATAAGGTTGTCGAGCGGCACGACCACGTTGTCGCCGGTGAGATAGGTGGCTATGTGGTCGGGATAGGTTATCGAGAGGTTGGGAGTCGTATTTGTCGGTATGTTGGTGATGACGTCGTTGTAGATCTTGACGTAGTCGGTGAAGGATCTGATCGTCACTTTGATATTCGGATAGATTTTCATGAAATCCTCGGCCGCCTGCCGGTAGATCTTGAACTGAGTCACGTTGGTATCGTTCTTCGACCAGAAGGTAATCTCGTATTCTCGCGACTCGTCAAAGCTTTCCGGAACCTCGAAGGGAGGATTTTTTATTGCTCCGTGGCAGGAGGAGAGGGAGACGGGCAGAACCGTCGCGCAACAGACGAGAAGGCAAATCAGAACCGTGATTCTTCTTTTCATCCCTTAGTTCCTCCTCTCGACACGCCCGACATGATCTGCTTTCTGAAGAAGAGAAAGAGGACGATGAGCGGGACCGATATGACGACGACCGCCGCCATCATCGCGGGAACGTTCTCGCGTCCGAAGCCGTTCTCGCGTATCTCCTGTATTCCGTTTGACACGAGAAAATACGCGCTGTTGTCGGTGATGAGGCGCGGCCAGACGTAGGAGTTCCAGCATTCGATTACTTTCAGTATGAGGATTGTCACGACGGTCGGTCTGCAGATGGGTATCAGAACCTTGAAAAGATACTTGAGGTCGCTCGTTCCGTCAACCTTTGCGGCGCGGTAAAGCTCGTCGGGCACCAGCGCGAAATTCTCGCGCAGGAGATAGATGTAAAAGACCGACGTGACCGAAGGCAGTATGAGACCCGTGAAGGTGTTGCGCAGACCGAGCGAGGTCACCGTCTGGAAGTTGGTGATGATGACGAGTTCGTTCGGGATCATCATCAGCGCGAGAAACAAAGTGAACAGAAGATTCTTGCCCGCAAACTCAAGCCGCGCGAAGGCAAAGGCGGCGGGGACTATGACTACCATCATCAGGGCCGTCGTTCCAAGGGTGAAAAGGACGGTGTTGAGGAAGTATTTCGCGAGCGGGACCGCGGTAAAGGCGAGTTTGTAGTTTTCGAGGGTCGGGGAAAGCGTGATGAATTTCGGGATATACTCCCCGTTGTAGGCCGCGTAGCTCTTTACCGACGAGAGAATCATCCAGTAGAAGGGGAAAAGCACCGCGAGAGCCCAGAAGGCGAGAAAAACATACGCGATTACCGTGACGGTTTTTTTGCGGATTTCGGCGCGGCGTTCGACGGCTTCGAAGCCGCCGGCGGGCAGTTTGATGCGACTGTTTCCGGTCATATCCCCACCCCCACTTTCCGCGATCTGCTGACAAGCAGATTGACGCAGGTGATAGTCAGTATTATAGCGAAGAGAATGATCGCCGCCGCCGAGGCGTATGAAGGATATCCGCCGCTGTCTCCGTAGAGCATGTCGTAAACGTATCCGACCATCGTGTTCATTCCGGCCTCGTTGAGAGCCGTCCCGAAAATGGCGACGGCGTCAGAATAGGCCTTGAAGGCGCCGATAAAGCCGGAGATGACGAGGTAGAATATCATCGGAGAGATCATCGGAAGAGTTATTCTGAAGAAACGCCTGCCCGCAGGAGCTCCGTCAAGCTTCGCGGCGTCGTAATACTGCTTGTTGACCGACGCCAGGGCGCTCGTCAGAATAAGAATCTTGAAGGGCAGCACGATCCATACTGTATAGAAGCAGAGGACGAACATCTTCGCCCAGTAGGGTCCGTCGATGAAATCCACGCCCGAGAGCCCCACCGTGTGAAGCAGCAGGTTGACGAGTCCCTCGGAATACTCGGTCTTCTTGAAGAGTATCATAAAGACGAGCCCGACCGCCAGGGTGTTGGTGACGTAGGGCAGGAAGAAGATTGTCTGGAATAAATCCTGCAGCTTCTTTATCGACGAGAGCGCAAGCGAAATCAGCAGCGCGAGCCCGGTCGAAAGCGGAACGGTGACCGCCACCAGGATGAAGGTGTTCTTCACCGCCCGGAGAAAATAGGTGTCGTGAAGCACGAAGGAATAGTTGTATCCGCCGGTTCCGAAGAAGGTCTGCGACGCCGAGTTGTATCCCTCCTCGAAGGAGTAGACGAGAACGTCGACGAGCGGATAAATCATAAATACGCCGATGAATAGCAGGGCCGGAAGCAGATAGAGCCATGCTTTGAGGCCTCTTTTGTTCAAAACAATCCCCCCTAATATTTAATTCAAGAATACTCAGTTATCAGACATTTTGAAGCCGTTTTTCATTCTCTGCGACGCTTCGGCAAGCACCTTCGACAGGCAGGAATCGGTCTCCTTCTTAGCCATAAGACAGATCTCGGCGTTTGCCTTTTCGGTCAGCGAATAGTCGCCGCTTTCGGTCATCCTGCGGTCGTACTCGGCGATGATCCGCCTTCCGCCCGTGATGACCGCGTTTTTGTATCTCTCGTCGATCTGGAAGGTCTCGGAGTAGGCGGGGTCGCAGAGGGCTCCGATCAGGCGGCTCGGCCAGTAGAAGTTGTCGGTAGAGACGGTCTCGGTCACCGAGGACAGGTATTTCGGAAAACGCGGGCAGTTAGCGTAAACAGGAATAAACGTTGAGAAGGAATTGGAACCGAAGGAGATCCACTCGACCGCGGCGATCTCGTCGGGGAGTCCCGCGCGGATCTGGCAGATCGTCGTGACTCCGGTGCGGTTGATGCCGATGGAACGGTATTTCCCGCGCACTCCGGTGTCGCGGCTCGAATAAGGGTTATAGGGAGTTCCCTGGAAATGTGACGAGAGCAGATAGACGAAATCCTCGACTGTCACCTTGCGGTCGGGAACCATCGACCACGGGATGTTGTCGCTCTCGGGTGAAAACTCCGCGAACTGTCCCTCCCAGACGTGGCTGACGGGAGTCAGATATCTGCCCATGAACCAGGCGCGGGGAGTGTTGTAGATATGATCGCTGTCGGAGCGGGACCCGAAGGCGTCGCGCGGGTTGAAACGCGCGGGGTCTCCGACGTAGAGATGATTGTCGGAAACGAATTCCCGCAGATCCTTTGAGCAGAGGAAGTTCTTCCCTTCTCCCAGCGCGTCGTCGAAGTCGAAATAATCGGTGCCGAACTGGTTCGGATTGATGGCCACCTCGCCGTCGGCGAGGCGTCTCGCGAGCCAGTGATGTCCGCCTATCGTCTCGAGCCACCAGACGTCTTCTGAGTCGTTGAAGGCGATGCCGTTCGACTCGTAGGTGCCGTATTTTTCAAGCAACTCTCCAAGCCGCAGGACGCCCTCTCTGGCGCTTTTGATATAGGGAAGGACAATCACGACGATGTCCTCCTCGCCGATGCCTCCCGGCTTGTCGGTCCCGTTCGGGCCGGCTCCCTTTTCATATTTTACAAGCGGATCGGCCGCGAGCACGCGCGGATTGGTCGTGATCGTTTCTGTAGCCGTCATCCCGACGTTCGACTCGTTGATGCCGGACGCCGCCCAGATGCCGATATCGTGCCGCACGCGCGGGCAGGAGGTGTAGCGCTGCGGATTTTCGGGCAGCTCGACGGTCAGATGCGAAATTACGCTCTTATAGACCTTCGGCTGGCTGTCGGGTGTCACGACGACGGCTTTTTTTACGTCGAAGCGTCCGTCGTCGGTCCTCGCTATCATGGTTGAGCCGTCGTTCGTAGCCCCTCTGGCGGCAAGAATGGTTGTACAGGACATTGATCTCTTCTCCAATCAGATATAAAGCTTCAGAGTTTTTTCTATCCAGTAGTGATAATCCGGGCCGGGATTCTTCTTTTCATATTCCTTCATCCGCAGGTAGAGTCCGACCCCGTCGGACGGATCGTGCCAGATATCGCAAAAAACGGTGTCGTATCCGCTCATTCCGCGTTCGGCGAATTCAAAGGCGTCGGCTTTCACGATATCGATCTTTTCTTTATGCGGAAACTGCGGAAGCAGATAATCGCGGAAGATCTTTATCGCGTCGTCCGACCGCTCGACGACGGTGACCGAACCGACGTCATCCTTCTCGGAGGCGTGAAAGGCGAAATATCCGAGTCCGAGCCCGAAGGTCAGAACCCGTCCGCGGGACGCTCCGACCGCCGGGAGCGTTGTGACCGTTTCGTTCGGCATGAGAGTCATCCACTCGCGGCCGTTTTCGGATACAGCCGGGAAGACGTATTCTTCGGAAAAGAATCCGATCCGGGGACTGACTTCGAATCCCCCTCCCGGGAGCCGCCGCACGTCGGGGTCGCCGCAGACGAAACACTCGTATGGCCTGCATACCTTTTTACCGAAGGACCAGCGGCCCTGCTCGCCCGACGGAAACTCGATTGTCCCGAAATATGAATCGGACGCGTAATCGGATATCGGCTCCTCCCTGAAACATGGCAGAAACCTCCGGTTGAAAAAGCGCCTGTCAGAGGGATTCCCGTAAACGTCGAGTCCGCACGCGGCGGCGGACAGATGCGCAAGCGCAAAGGCCGACGTCCGGCGGTCACCGCCCGTCATCTCGTTTATCATTTCGGGCGTGACGTAGTCGGGTGAAAGATTAAGATAAACGCTGAGTATACTGAACAGGCGCCTGTTGTCGCCCGAGTACCATTCGTCGAAGCGAGGTATATAATCGCTTCCGATGACTTCCATCGTCAGACCGCGTCGGCGGGATAGAGAAACAGCGGCAGCGGGAACCAGCTCTTCTCCGCAGCTCCGAGACGTTCCCTTTCGGGACGGAAGGGCGCGAAGAAGAGATTCATCGCCTCGATATGCGACAGTTCGAGAGCGGGTTCGCCGGTTGTGTACCCGACCGAGGGTATGCCTTCCGAAACGGTTATTTCAATCCGTTCGGGGCCGGCAAATCCGTCTATATCGACGGTGAGCTTTCCGTCCGCGAGCGTGGAATAGGTCGCTTTCAGCCTGAGGAAGGCGCCGACGACGGTCTTGAAATTCAGTACGCTGAAGGATTTCGGGGGAGCGATATCGTAATGCTCGCCGATATCGATCAGCATCTCGGCGTAGGCGTTGAGGTGCGGCGGAATCGTGACACCGATACTTCCCCTGCCGAGATATTTGTAAAAATCGCGCAGAAACTCGGGCAGCCAGGGCTGGTAGACCGGGTCGAGCAGGAATTCGCGCACCGAGGAATCCTCCGTCACGCAGTAGCCGGCAAACCTTCCGTCTTTCTTAAAATACGCGGCGTAAGGCTTCGAATACCAGCTGACGAGTATATCGTAAAGCCGTTCCCTCTCGCGAACGCAGTGCAGCAGCTGCGAATTATAGAGACTGTAAATCCCGTCGAGCGCCTCGTCAGAGTCGGGGCCGACCTTGCGGAACTCAAAGACGGGTTCGAACGAGCTTCCGAAGGTGTGTCGGATATTGTCGGCGTTCACCGAAATGCCTATTCTCGTCCCGATCTTCTCGTATGAAAAATATCTGTATCTCTGGCGTCTTCCTCCGAGAACCGAAAGAACGACTCCGTCCTTGATCATGTCCTCGAGAGCGAGATTCATAAGCTTTTTCATAAAGCCGCGCGAACGTTCGTAGGGATGTACGGCTACGTTGCCTATCCCGCGCGTCTTCAGGACTTCTCCGCAGACCGACAGATCGTGGTCGAAGGCGCCGACCGCCGCCTTGATCTTTCCTTCCTCGACCGCGACGTAGGAACGTCCCGCGGGATCGAGTTCGGGACGGTAGAGCTTCGGAAGCAGCTTTTTGAAGTCCCTGTCGTTCCCGTTGAATCCGAAGACGTAGTTGATGAAATCCATGTATTCGTCGAACATACCGGCGTTGCCGCGGCCGAAATAAATCTCTTTTTCGCTCATTGAAAACGTCCTTTCAAGCTGATAAATGATAATGATTATTGGTATTTATAAATAATAGATACTGTCGTCGGCACGCGCCTCGGCGCCGCCTTCGGCGAAGGCGGTAAGCACGGTGAAGCATCCCGGAAACTCCGACGTCAGCCGGTCCCGGGCAGATGCTGCCGACGGGCTGTCCAGGAAGATACCAAACACCGCGGAACCGCTTCCCGTGAGGGCTGCGGCGGGCGTGTATTCCCTGAGAAGTTTTATCATCCGTTCCGATTCGGGGCAAAGCTCGGGAAGAACCTCCTCGAAGATATTGTAAGGTCTCATTTCCCAGGCAGGTCTGCCGGGGGCAACCGTTTCAAGGAAAGATTCAAGGCGGCCGCTTCCGCCGCGTGCGAAGCCGTCGTGCAGCCGGTCGAGAAGCCGGAAGGCGTCGGCGGTCGGAATCCCGCGCTCGGGTTTGGCGATAAGAACCGTTCCTCCGTCGGGAGCAAACTTCAGCGGTTCCGACGTCTTTTCGCCTATTCCTCGGCAGATCCTGCGGCCTCCCGAAAGGCAGAAGGGGACGTCGGCTCCCACCGACGCCGCGGCGTAGCGGAGTTCATATTCGGAAGCCGGGTTCCCGGTGAGGAGGGATAGC
>JAGDAM010000213.1 GCA_017959485.1 Clostridia bacterium | reverse complement strand
CTCCAAAGAATTGATATACAGCACGAGCATCAGAATTACGCAACTGTAACAGAAAATGGGCGTGTTCGGCAAAAGGATCATCTGGAGCATGCCGCCGCCGACCACCATCAAAGGGAAAAAGCCTACGTAAAGATGCCTCCTTTTTTCACTGAAAGTCTCCTCTTCCATCGCTCTTCTGACGGATAATAAAATCCCCGCGGCGATATTGATGAGCGGAACGGTTACGAGGAACACGTTGAAAGCGGGCCGCGGGTCGAACGTATCGCTCTGCAGAGTATGCGGCGCAATTACGTAGAGCGCGACGAGCGCGACGGTAGAAACGATGAACGGGATAACGCCGATAACTCTGTTCGTCTTTTTGTTTCTGTTCGGAGTCTGCTCCACCGCCATAAGGTAATCCAGCCACGAATACGTTATTGCGGACATCAGCACGTAGTCGGAAAAGTTGAAGATGATGAAAAGCAACCTCGTTTTCGGCAAAAAACCGGCTTTCATCGCGGCACAGAACACGTCCGAAATAAAATAGAGCATAAAGGCGACGAGCGCCCTGTCGAATTTTACCTGTTTTTCCTGTCTGTCCACGTTCAGAAGATCGTTTATCAGAATAATGGCGAAAACGATCAGGCAAACGATAGCGGATTCAGTATAGTAAATAAAATAATCGGACACGTATAGTCTCTCCTTTAATTCGGCACGATCGCCCTCGAAGGCTTAGTTTTAATGCCGTTTTTAAAGTAATTATATGCTGTATAGCAAAAGATATATTGTGCAAATAATATCATATTGCCCTCGGTGTATCAATCATATTACGACGATTTTCCGAAAAAATACGATTCCCCGCGTATAAGGCGGCTTTCTCTCCCCCGTAAAACGCCGCGATTATATGCGATGTGTAACTATATTGATCGCAGGAAGGGCTTGCGACGATGAAACCGAAAAACGCATTGGACGGAGAACTTTTCCCTCGTCTCTTTTCCCGTCCATGATATTTGACCTGCCGTCGGTATTTTTTCTTAAGGTATCCGGAAACTCTTTATCGTGCGTTGATTTTTCGACGTTCGTTTCAAGGGACTTCAAAAGGTCGTGTTTGCGTCAATCCAGAAGTGCGGACAGGACCGCCGTTTCCTTTACGATCTCGTTGTAAAGCGAGCCGTAGTCCCCGGGCGTTTGATCGCGGAGCCGTTCAGCCAGTTCGCAGATCGGAACCGAGACCGGCGTCAGCGCCAGATTGTTCACCCCTCCTTTCAGTTTGTGAACGACGTCGAACGCTTTTCCCAGATCGCCGGCTTTCAGCGCTTCCCCCAGCGCGTCGGACGACAGTTCCTTCACGCACAATCCAACGAGGCGAAGATAGAGCGCTTCGTTGTTCGCGCAACGCGAAAGCCCTTTTTCGACGTCCGCGCCGTAATCCTTTAACGATTCAATGGTAAGCATATATAACCCTCCTTAGTCAACAGACGGAAAGTTCCGTCTTTTCCGAAAAGAACTTTTCAAATTCGCTTGCCGGTACCGGTCGCGAGAAATAGTAACCTTGTATCACGTCGCACCCCATCGCTTTCAGCGCCGCCACCTGCTCTGCCGTTTCCACGCCTTCTGCTATCGTGGGGGCTCCAAACGAATGCGAAAGATCGATTATCGCTTCCAGAAGTCTCGTTTCACGGCGTTCTTTGAACGCGCTGCGGATAAACTGCATGTCCAGTTTCATCGCGTCGAGGGGAAGCGCCGACAGCATACTGAGCGACGAATATCCGGAGCCGAAATCATCCATCTCGATCCTGAAACCGAGTTCGCGTAGTTGTTTCACTTTTTCAACGATGATTCCGGCGTTTCCCGTATATGCCGACTCCGTGATCTCCAAAAGCAATTCTCCGGTTTTCAGCCCGTTTGCCGCGGTCAGATCGAGCAGTTTGTCGATCAATTCCGGGTCGTAAAGGTCGATGCGGGAAACGTTTACCGAGACCGGAACGGAAACGCCTAACCGCTCCTTCCAATCGCGGATCTGCGCCGCCGTTTCCGACCAGACGTAGTTGTCGAGCGTCCGGATCAGACCGTTTTTTTCAAACAGCGGGATAAATACGGCCGGACTCACCATGCCGAGTTTCGGGTGATTCCAACGCGCGAGCGCTTCCGCGCTACACAAAATCGGGGTATCCCCGCGTACGTCGAATTTTGGCTGATAAAACACAACGAACTGTTTCTCTTTGATCGCGAACGGAAAATCGTCTATCAACTGTTCTTCCATCACCTCGGCGTCGTGCATGGAATTGTCGTAGAAACCGATAGGATTTGCGAGATTTCCCTTGACGGAATCCGCCGCCATTTTCGCTCTGTCGAATCTGCGTTCGATATAAAGCGACTTATCGACGTCGGAATAAACGCCCATCCTCAATCGGATGTGATTTTCATCCTGATCGCAGTCCTTCGGAACGGCGGACAGTTTTTCGAGCATCGCTTCGTGATCGGTACGGTGGGGGCAGTAGAGCAGAAACATATCCGGCTCGTAGCGGCACGCTATACCCCCGATCTCGTTGATCAGGCGCAGCGCGTTTTCCGCTATCCTTTTCAGGACGCTGTCGCCGTATGCCTTTCCGTACCGGTCGTTGACCGTGTGAAAATGGTTGATGTCCACAACGATCGCGTCGGTAGGATCTCCCTTATGATACAGATCGAGTTGATCCGCGTAATGATAGAAGAAATCCTTGTTGTAGAGTCCCGTCAGGTGGTCGCGTTCCGTCCATCGGAGCGTATCCCTGTCCTCGTAAAGTTCCACCGTTCGAAGGATTCGGGCAAGGACCACTTTTGACGGCGGGTACGGCTTCGGGATAAAGTCGACGGCTCCGAGCGTCAGGCATTCCACCTCTGCTTCGCCGTCCGACGTCATGACGATCACGGGAAGACCGGCATAAGCCGGATCGCTTTTGATCCGCCGGAGAACTTCAATCCCCTTTATGCCGGGCAAATTCAGGTCCAGAAGTATGATGCTCAGCGTTCTGAACCGCTCGCGTACGATCTCCAACGCTTCCTCTCCCGTTTCGGCGATGATGAGATCGTATGCGTCGCCGATGCTTTCTTTCAGTATTTCGCGGTTAATGACGTCGTCTTCGACCAGCAATATCCGCCTTTTCTCTTCGGCAATGCTGAATTTCGTTTTCTTTTCCGCCATTTCTTATCTCCTGTGCTTTTTATTGGTCTTTTCGGCGTTCTCTTTCCCAAATCAGTTCTTCGAGCGTCTTATACAAATGATCGGACTCGACCGGCTTTGACAAATGCGCGTTCATCCCTGCTTGCAGCGACCGCTGAACGTCCTCGTCGAACGCGTTTGCCGTCATGGCGATGATGGGGACCGTCTTCGCGTCGGGTCTCGGCAACGAACGGATCGCTTTCGTCGCTTCCAGCCCGTCCGTTTCCGGCATCCGTACGTCCATCAGAATCGCGTCGTAATAGCAGGGCTCGCTCTTTTCAAACATTTCAATAACGATCTTTCCGTTTTCCGCGTGGTCGACTTCCGCGTTGCGAAGGGCAATCAACTCCTTGACGATCTCGGCGTTGACTATGAAGTCCTCCGCCAGAAGAATATGTCTGCCGGAAAGATTCGCGCGTTTTCTCTCGTTCAACGCGCTCATGCTGTTGCGCCTTGCTATTCGCATAAACTCTTCAACGACGTTAGCCGCGAATAGCGGTTTGGAAAGGAAACTGTCCACGCCCACGTGCAACGCTTCGTCCATGATCTCGTCCCAGTTGTACGCCGTAAGGATGATCACGGTGGTTTCGTTGTCGTACCGCTTTCGGATCTCCTTTGCAACGTCCACGCCGTCCATCTCCGGCATTTTCCAGTCGAGAAGAACGAGATTATACGGCTCGTGCTTGGCGTGATGGACTTCCAGCATTTCCATTGCTTCCTTGCCTCTCATGCAGGTGTCGGTCCGAATGCCGGATTCGTCAAGCACCAACCGCGCGTGCTCGCAGGCGATCGGATCGTCGTCGACGACCAGAACGTGCATATCTTTCGTGCCGATCGCGTCGAACTCGGCGTGCGGATCTTCGCAGTTCCGAAGCGTTACAGCAATGACGAACTCGGTGCCGACGCCTTTTTCCGATTCGACGGTGATCGTTCCGTTCATCAGTTCCACAATGTTTTTTGTGATCGCAAGGCCCAGCCCCGTGCTACCGTATTTGTTGTTGCGGCTGCTGTCCTCCTGCGTGAAGGAATCGAACACCTTCGGGATGAATTCCCGGCTGATCCCGATGCCGGTATCCCTGATCGAGAATCGCAAAGTGGATTGACCTTCGTAATCGTTCGTTTTCTCAATGGAAAGCGTTACGTTGCCGGGCGCGTTCGTGAACTTGACGGCATTGCTCAGGACGTTGACGAGGATCTGTTTCAATTTCAAGACGTCGCCGATATAACGATCGTCGACGCGTCCCGTGATGCGGCACTCGAACGACAGCCCCTTTTCGCTGCATTGAGCCATGACCATAGTGTTGATCTGTTCCAGCATTTCACTGAAAGAGAATTCTTCCTTCCGGAGGACGAGTTTGCCGGATTCGATGCGGCTCATGTCGAGAATGTCGTTGATCAGCCCCAGCAGATGTTTTGCGCTCCCGTTGATCTTTCGCAAATAATCCCGCGTTTTTTCGGAGAGCGTATCGTCGCGGAGCGCAAGACTGTCAAGCCCGATGATCGCGTTCATCGGCGTTCGGATCTCGTGGCTCATATTGGAAAGGAACGCCGTTTTTGCGATACTCGCCTCTTCTGCCGTCGCCAATGCTTCGGCAAGCGCCTGGCTCTTTGCAAGGTCTTCGCGCATCTGGGCGTCGATCACGGTAAATCCGACGCCGATCGCGTGTACGATATGGTCGTTCCTGTCCGCCGGATGGCGCACGCCCGCCATGCGGAGCATTTCGTAATATTCGCGTCCGTCGCGTCTGGCAAGATAGCGGTATGCAATGATTTCTTCTTCTGCAAGGGCTTTGCGGATATGATCGGGGTCTATATATTTCAAAAAATCTTCGCGGTATTCGGGGTCGACGTACTTTTCCGCATAATAGCGGAATCTTTCAGTAAAGGAAAAGTGGACGCCTTCGGCGGTCTGATCGTGATCTTCGGGATCGGAGCGGTAGCATACCGCGTCGTCGGCGTCGAGATCCACGTGATACACAGCGCGGTAATCCGATGCCATTGCGGTGATCATGCTGTCCTGCTCTTTGCGTCTCCGCTCCTGTTCCAGAAGTTCGTTTTGCAACGCGATCCGCTTTTCCAGTTCCGCCTGCTTTCCTCTTGATTCCGCTTCCGCGGTTTGCCTTTCCAGATTGAGTTTTGCGTTTTTCCTCGTTTGAATGAAAACGATCGAGAACATAGCGAAGACGGCCGCAACGGTGATGACGGATTGGATGACGCTTCTGCGGACGATGTCTCTGGAAATGTAGCCGATCCGATCGCCGATCACGCTTTCCCGGATCAGATAAGTCAACAGCCAGTCGGTCCCTTTGACGGGAACGAAACTCAGCGTTTCGCGGATATCTTTATAAGTGAAAGATACGTGGCCGCCGCTGCCCGACCGAAAGGATTCTATGAATGCGTCATAGGAATAACCGTTTTCAAATTCCGCGTTCTTCATGGCGTCCAACAGATTGTCGTCCGCGGAGAGCCCGCCGAGAACGGTATTGCTGAGAGCGATGCCGTTCTTCGAATAGATATTGCAGAAGGTCGCTCCGTCGCTCCCGGAATCCATCGACGCGCCCGCCAGCATGACTTTCATATCGATCTCCATGAAGCAAACGGAGAGCGTCTTACCCTCAAAAGTCACGTCGCTAAGCGGAACGGCAACGACCACCTTTTTCTCCGCGTTTTCAAGATTGAATACGGATATCTCCGGTTCCGAAATGGTACGGTAGTCAAAACCGTATTCGCCTATGTTGGTCTGCGTGCCGAGCGAAGTATAGATCAGCCCGTCCGTATCGACGAAAGCGAACTTATCCAGTTCGTACAAACTTTTCATACGGGATTGATACGCTTCAAGATGCGCCTTGTCGCTCAGGTCCTGATCCGTAAGAAGATCAACGGCGGCACGGATAGTCCGAATATTGCTTTGAAGATTGTTCTCGACAACCTTCTCGCGCCGTCCGGCAAGTTCGTCCAGATACAGTAAACTTACCGTGCGGACCGCCCGATCCGTGTCTTTTCGGGAACTCCTGCCCATCCAGACCGTTCCGAGGATCAACAATACGGCTATCAGGATACTGCTTGCCGTAATGAAAGCGATCGTAATCTTCTTTGTTTCTCCCATCGTACCTCCCGTGATGAAATCGTTTAGCGTCGGCGTTCAACCTAGTCCGTCGTTGTTTGCGCGACGTCGTCGATCGCGCAGTCCAACACGCAGCAATTCTTTGCGGGGACTTCTGCTTCGAGCGGCTGCTCTTTGCCTGTTTTAGCCGTTGCCCGGAAGCGATCGCAAGTGCGTCTTGTAGATCTTTTTAGCGATCGTCGGCTTCCAAACCCCGATATAAGAACGAGCCGTTCCGATTTCTTCAGTATCTCGTCTGCGCTTTTTCGCAGAATATAATATCTTTTTTATATAGTAACATATACTTCGGCAATTTTCAACTGCTTTCGGCAAATTTAAAAAATATTCCTGATCTCTCAACCTCTCCGAACTATCGGCAGGACCTGAACCCGCTTTTTCAAGTTATATTGCCTCTTGCGCGGCAGTTATATTGTCCCTTCGGGACAGTTATATTTTGCGGCGATGCCGCAAAGTGATATTATATTCGCCTTAAAACTGCGCGAAGCGCAATATCACTCGGCGCAAGCCGAATATAACTGCGAAGCAATTAAACTCGCCGAAGGCGAATATAACTGAAAGAAACCCGATTTGTCCGAGGACAAATCGGGTTTCTTTCTTGGTGCACTCGGCGAGGCTCGAACTCGCAACGA
This sequence comes from Clostridia bacterium, assembly GCA_017959485.1. The sequence continues at coordinate 995 of JAGDAM010000213.1, read as the reverse complement.
GGGCGTCGGAGGCCCTTGTTTTATCCGATTAGACTACGGGTGCATTGGTATTAAATTGTGCGTTTTTTCGTGAAAAAGGGGGTTTTTACTTTATCGCCCGCTCTATCACGCCGCCGCCGAGACATTTGTTTCCGCTATAGAAAACCGCGTACTGTCCTTCGGTTATTGCGCGCTGTTTCTCGTCGAACTCAACAGTCAGTCCGCCGTCGTCCGCGATCCGCACGAGACAACCCTGCTCGGGCTGACGGTAGCGGAATTTAGCCGTGCAATGAAATTCTTTTTGCTGCGGAGCGGCGGGGATCCAGTTGCAGCCCCCGACCTCGCAGCCCGAAGAATACAGTCTGTCCTCGTCGCCGTGCGCGACGAAAAGAACGTTGTTTTTAAGATCCTTTTCGATGACGAACCATCTGCCCTCGTCGCCGCGCTGCCCACCGATATCCAGCCCCTTTCGCTGCCCGATGGTGTAATACATAAGACCGACGTGCCTGCCCAGGATCCTGCCGTCGTAGGTGCGGATCTCTCCCTCTTTCGCGGGGAGATAGTTCATCAGAAACTTGCGGAAATTCCTCTCGCCGATAAAGCAGATGCCCGTGGAATCCTTCTTTCCCGCCGTTGCGAGTCCGTTTTCCTCGGCGATCCTCCTGACCTGCGACTTCTCCAGATCGCCGAGCGGAAAGAGTACGTTCGAGAGCTGATCCTGCGAAAGCTGATTTAAGAAATAGGTCTGGTCCTTGTTTTGGTCCTTGGCTTTCAGGAGATAATGAACGCCGTTTTCGTGCGAAATACCGCAGTAATGCCCCGTAGCGATATAGTCGGCGCCCAGCCCCGCGGCATATTCCGCAAACGGCCCGAACTTGATCTCGCGGTTGCAGAGAACGTCCGGATTGGGAGTCCTGCCCCTGTCGTACTCTTCGAGGAGGTACCTGAATACCCTGTCGTAATACTCCTTTGAAAAATTGACGGTATAGTAAGGAATGCCGATGAGATTGCCGACT
>JAGDAM010000212.1 GCA_017959485.1 Clostridia bacterium | reverse complement strand
CTCGCCGAAGGCGAGGCGTGCCCCAGGGTAAGGTGCAGGTCGCGGTCACTGCGAACACAGTGCCGCTCTCGTTTCTGCAACCCTCATCCGGCCGCGTCCGCGGCCGGATGAGGGTCCCGCGATATTGGAGACCGCTGTCGGATATTAACGATTATTGAGAAATAGCAACGTTTCTGTCACCCTCTCCCGTCTCGGCCTCACCCGTCAATCGCCTTGCTTCGCAGACGATTGCCACCCTCCCAGCGGGGGAGGGTTTAAGACGCGGTCACTGCGAACACAGTGCCTCTTACTTTTTGTAACTATAACCTTCGGATGTAGTCCGAAGATTTCATCCAACCACAGGGCGGATTTCATCGTTCGGCGCAGCCGGACGATTTCACCGTGCGAAGCGCGATTTCATCGCCGAGCGCGAGACAGCGCGAAAGCCGCATTCCGCATTTGTAATCAAACGCACAATGTCAAGAAGACCATTTTTTATTCACCGCTCCTCGCGAAACTCCACCCCTTCTCGCCGCCGATTGTCAGCACGGTCCTTCCGGAAGACGCCGCCTCGCCTGTCAGCAGGTTTTCGGCTCTCGCGCTCTCGACGGTGAAATCTCCTTCGAGCGCCGCGCGCACGTAATAGGTCAGCGTTACGCTGAACTCGTACTCGGGGCATTCGGCAACCGACTTATCATAGCCGTCAGGTGCGTGCACGCTGATCAGCGCCGTGACGTTCTGCCCGTGCTCGTTCGAAACGTCTCCGCCCGCAAGCGGATCTCTCTTTAAGAATCTCGCACCCGACGGAATCAGGTCGTAAATCTCAAACCATTCGACGGTTCTCGTTGATTTTCCCGAAAGCGTCAGCGTAACACGGCAGAAACCGTCGCCCGTCGCCTCGTAGGTCTTTTCAATACTGAACCGTCCGTCGCCCGCTTCTTCGGGCTCGCCGCGATAGCGCGCCGTGACTGCGGCGTTGTCCGCAAGATCCAGCCGCAGGCTTTCAAAATCCTGCTTGTAGAGCACGAGAGTGTAATACTGCCCCGGCTCCAGACTGATCCTTTCGGTCTTTCCGTTAACGGTGTATTCGAACTCTGTTCCCGACGTGCCGTCGAGCGGACGGGTCCGCATAACGTAGGCCGCGAGCGCCAGCTGCGCAGACTCGTCGTTTGTTCTGTTTTCGAGCAGCCAGCGGGCAATCATCGAGGCGTCAGCGCGATCGATATACACGGCGCACATCAGGGCTGCCGAGGTCGTTCTGATTCTTTCCGAAGCGCTGCCCGAACCGAATCCGAGCGTATGGTACGCGGCGTTCTCTTTGGCCGACGCGGCTCTGACGGCCGAGTAAATTCTCCGCGCTCCGGCGTAGTCGCCGGCAGAGCAGTAAGCAATCGCGAGCCAGAGTCTGGCCTCGTAAGAGAATTTCGCCGAACCCGATTCAATCGACGCGAGCACGTCGAGAACCGGCTCTCCGGCCGCGGCGAGTATCGCCGCCGATCTGCAGAGTTCTTCCGCAGACAGCGGATCTGCCGATGCAAGCACGGCGTAGTTCGCGGGAATCTGCGATTCGAGAACCGACTTGTCGCTGACGAGCCCCGCCTGCATCAGTCCCGCGGTAAGTGAGGAATATCCCTCCGAATAGGGCAGCAGTTTGAAGTTTTTGTCCCCGTAATTGTAACGCTGAAGTATCTGCGTCAGCAGGTTGTCGCATCTGTCGCTGTTGTCTGTTCCGTACAGAAGATCGGACGCTTTGAGAGAGGCCCAGAGAGCCGCGAACTCGTCGGTCCGTCCGCTTCCTCTGTACGTCGAGAGATACCTGACAACCTCTTCGTAAAGGCGGAGATCGTCGGAATTCTCCGAAATCGTGAGCCAGACCGGATAATAAGCCGGATTGAGTTCGGACAGTTCCGCGGGCGTGACGGCGCGGGTGATATCCGCTGCCGCGGCAGTCTTTACGACGTCGAACTCATATTCGCAGGCGTCGACGCTGCTTCCGCAAACGGCGTACACGGTGAGTTTGTATCTGCCTTCTTTGATTCCTTCAAAGCGCAGCCAGGTCTTGACGGCGCAGTCGGAAACCGCTTCGGTTCTGCCGACGACGTCTCCCGACGCGTTAACGAGATATGCGTGGTAGGTAACCTCGCCCTGTGCGTTCACTCCGTACGCGCGGACTCCGGCAGAGACGGTGTCGCCTTCGACGTATTTCTCACAGCAGTCGGGACTTACGAAGAATGGCAGTGTGCAGACCGTGTCGGAGACCGCGACTCCGGTCCTTGTTCCGACGATACCGCCGTCAAGTCCGAGAGCGACGGCCGTGACGCGCCAGGACGTAATATTGTCGGGCACCGTGAAT
>JAGDAM010000211.1 GCA_017959485.1 Clostridia bacterium | reverse complement strand
GCGATTGACCGTGTAAGGCGTCGCGGGAGCCGAGCCGCCCCAGATCGAGGAGCATCCGGTCGCGTTGGAGATGAACATTCTCTCACCGAACAGTTGGGTGATCAGACGGGCGTAGGAGGTTTCGGCGCAGCCCGCGCAGGAGCCGGAGAACTCAAGCAGCGGCTGCTTGAACTGGCTTCCCTTGACAGTCGTGTTGATGATCTCCGGCTTCTCGGAAACCTTGGCGACGCAGTAGTCGAAGGCATCCTGCTGGAAGAGTCCCTTTTCCTGGAGGGTCATCTCAATCGCGGACTTGGCGGAGGCGAGCTTCGCGGCTTCCTTCGCGGCGGTCTTGGGATCGTATTCGGGATGCTCGGCGGCAACCGTCTTCTGAGCGTTCTCGATCGCCTTCTTGGTGACCGGGCAGGCCTTGACGCAGAGGGTGCAGCCCATGCAGTCGAGCGGGGATACCGCCATCGTGAACTTGTAGGCCGTCTTGATGATCGGCTTGGCGGCGAAGAGGGTGCTCTTCGGAGCGGCGGCGGCCTCTTCCTCGGTCATCGCGAAGGGTCTGATCGCGGCGTGCGGGCAGACGAACGCGCAGTTGTTGCACTGGATGCAGTTTTCGGGCTTCCAGACGGGAACGTAAACGGCGACGCCTCTCTTTTCGTAGGCGGCGGCTCCCTGCGGGAAGGTACCGTCGGCGCAGTTTCTGAACGCCGAAACGGGGAGAGCGTCTCCTCTCATCGAGTCGACCGGCTCGACGATACCGTTGACGAAGTCGACGAGATCCTTACGGGTTCCGGTGGCTTCGGCCTTCGGGGCGTCGTCGGCGCAGGTCGCCCACGCGGCGGGAACGTCGACCTTGACGAAGGCGTCGGCTCCGGCTTCGATGGCGGCGTAGTTGAGATCGACTATGGCCTGTCCCTTCTTGATGTAGGACTTGTAGGCCATCTTCTTCATATACTCGATGGCGTCGGCCTTTGGAAGGATTCCGGCAAGCGCGAAGAAGGCGGACTGCAGAACGGTGTTCTTAACCTTTCCGTTGCCGATTCTCTTGAGGGCTATGCCGGTACCGTCGATGATGTAGAAGTTGATCCTGTTCTTCGCGATGTACTTCTTGACGGCGCTCGGAAGATGACGGTCGAGGTCTTCGGGAGTCCAGGGGCAGTCGAGCAGGAAGGTTCCGCCCGGCTTGACGTCCTGAACCATATCGTACTTGTTAAGGTAGGCGTGGTTGTGGCAGGCGACGAAGTTGGCCTTGGTGATGTAGTAGGGGCTCTTTATCGGGTTGTCGCCGAAACGCAGATGCGAGATGGTGATACCGCCGGTCTTCTTCGAGTCGTACTGGAAGTAGGCCTGGATGTACTTGTCGGTGTGGTCGCCGATGATCTTGATAGAGTTCTTGTTGGCGCCGACCGTTCCGTCTCCGCCGAGACCCCAGAACTTGCAGGAGATGGTTCCCTTGGCGGCGGTGTCCGGGACCTTCTTCTCTCTGAGCGAGAGCTTGGTCACGTCGTCCCTGATGCCGATGGTGAAGCCGTTCTTCGGCTCGGCCTTCGAGAGGTTCTCGTAGACGGCGAAGATAGAGGCGGGTGTGGTGTCCTTCGAACCGAGTCCGTAGCGGCCGCCGACGACCTTGATGTCGCCTCTGCCGTTCTGAGCGAGAGCGGTGACTACGTCGAGGTAGAGCGGTTCTCCGAGCGAGCCGGGCTCCTTCGTCCTGTCAAGGACGGCGATCTGCTTGACGGTGGCGGGAATGGCGTCGACGAGGTGCTTCGCGCTGAAAGGTCTGTAGAGACGGACCTTTACGAGTCCGACCTTCTGGCCGTGGGCGTTGAGCCAGTCGATGACTTCCTCGGTTACGTCGCAGACCGAGCCCATCGCGACGATGACGCGGTCGGCGTCGGGAGCGCCGTAGTAGTTGAAGAGCTTATAGTCGGTTCCGAGTACCTTGTTGACCTTGTTCATGTATTTCTCGACGATAGCCGGGAATCTGTCGTAGTACTCGTTGCAGGCCTCGCGGTGCTGGAAGAAGATGTCGCCGTTCTCGGCGGAGCCGCGGAGGACGGGATGCTCGGGATTGAGAGCTCTTGCTCTGAACTCCTCGATCGCTTTCCAGTCGACGAATTTCTTGAGGTCTTCGATATCCCAGACTTCGATCTTCTGGATCTCGTGCGAGGTCCTGAAGCCGTCGAAGAAGTTGAGAACCGGGACTCTGCCCGAAATGGCGGCCAGGTGCGCGACGGCGCCGAGGTCCATGATTTCCTGCTGGTTTGTCTCAGCCAGCATTGCGTATCCGGTCTGGCGGCAGGCGTAAACGTCGGAATGGTCTCCGAAAATGTTCAGAGCGTGCGAGGCGACGCAGCGTGCCGACACGTGGATGACTCCGGGAAGAAGCTCGCCGGCCATCTTGTACATGTTCGGGATCATCAGGAGAAGTCCCTGGGAAGCGGTGTAGGTCGTGGTGAGAGCGCCCGCGGCGAGAGAACCGTGAACGGCTCCGGCTGCGCCGGCCTCGGACTGCATCTCCATAACTTTTACGCGTTCTCCGAAGATGTTGCGCGCCGGTTTGCCGAGAATGTTCTTATCGGTCGCCGACCAGGTGTCGGTGATTTCGGCCATCGGGCTCGACGGTGTGATCGGGTAGATCGCTGCTACCTCTGTGAAGGCGTAGGAAACGTGCGCGGCGGCGGTATTGCCGTCCATGGAAATTTTTGCGCGTTTGATTGCCATGCTTTGATGTCCTCCGTGTATTAATAAATTATTATTTTTATCCCAAAAATAACCACTCTATATGATACCACTTTTTACCGAAAAAGTAAAGAGAAAAATACGCGTGTTGACTTTGACGGGCGATTATTGTATAATAAAGACGACAAATATCCCGGCGAAAACAGGCGCAAAAATAACTCGGCAGTCTCCGCACGCGAACCCGTGCGGTATTGCCTTCAGAAAAAAGAGAATCGGCAGAATGAGCACGGACAGAGAAAAAAAGGCGTTCGATCCGATAGGGGAATCCGAATTCCGCAAAAGAATAAAACTCGGCGCGCCTTCCGGTTTGCCGAGAAAATACTTTTTCTACGGCGACGAGGACTATCTGAAAAACGTCGCTCTCCGGCTCGCGCGCGAAAGCGTCGCCGGCGGTTCCGAGTTCGACTGCGCCGGTTTCGACGCCCGGAATTTCTCTCCCGCGGCTCTTTCGGAGGCGCTCGCGGTTCCTCCGATGTTCGGTGAAAACCGGCTCGTTACCGTATGTCTTTCCCCCTCGGATCTCCGTCCTTCGGATATGAACGCTCTTACCGAAATCGCCGCGGGCATCGAAGACGACGGATGGGAGTTTCTGATAATATCCTTCCCGGCGGGGAGTTTCGATCCGGGATACCCCGGGCGCCCGTCCGCGGCTCTGAAAAAACTCGCGTCAGCCGCGGTTCCGGTGTTTTTCGACAGGGTATCCGGCGCGCGGCTCAACGGATGGGTCAGCAAACACTACTCGGAAAACGGGGTGACGGCGGACGGCGTCGTCTGTTCGGATACCGTCGCCTTCTGCGGGACCGGAATGTTCCGGCTCGCTTCGGAAATAGATAAAATATCCTGTTACGTACTGGCTTCCGGAAGGACCGCGGTCACTCGCGCCGACGTTGCCGCCGCGGGAAGCAGAACCGTCGAGTTCGACGGCTTCGCGCTTGCCAACGCCGTTTTGCGCGGCGACGGAGCCGGAGCGCTCAGGGTGCTCTCAACGCTCAAAGCGAGAAAAGAAGACCCGATAGCCGTTATGTCCGAGATAATCCGCACGGCGTGCGACATGCGCACCGTCGAACTCTGCCGCGCCGACGGAATGACCCCCGCCGAGATCTCTTCGGCGACCGGACTTCATCCTTTTCCGGTGAAAAAATACCTGGAGGCGCTCGACCGCGCGGAGCCGGGAAAGGCGGCGAAACTCGTTGCCGCCTGCCGGGACGCAGACGCGGCGATCAAGTCGGGAACGCCGGATTATCTGCCTATAGAGGTGCTCGTCTGCACGGTCTGATTACGCCTTATTTTATTCATTTTCCCGCTGTGAAAAATGAATTGTAAATTTTTCTTAAACGGTTTTCCGATTGAGTTTTCCACATGGAATTTCCGGGCCGCGGGACCTGTTTTCCGACTTAAAAACCGATTTTCAGGCGAAAAAACGGGGAAAAACGGCGGGTTTTGCACAATAACAACAAAGTTATCCACAAGGAATTTGTTTCACAAATGTGAACTTGAAAGGCGATTAAAATGAAAATTCTCGAGAAACTGATATGGTGCGACGGCGACGTAACGAGCACCGTCCCCGAGTCGCTTTTCAGTATCGGCGACCCCTGCCGGCTCGGCCGCGGACGCGACAGAATAGATATTATCGACCTTCCGAAACAGGAGATATTCGGCTTCGGAGGCGCCTTCACCGAGTCGAGCGCGGTCAATTACGTGAAGCTCGACGCGGCGGGCAGAAAGAAGGTCTGCGAAGATCTTTTCGGAGAGAAAGGTCTCAGATACAATTTCTGCCGCGTCTGTATAAACTCCTCGGATTTTGCGACCGGACCGTACTGGTACACACGCGACGCCGATTACGGTCTTTCATCTTTCAGCATCAAACGCGACAAACGCGCGGTGATCCCTTTTATTAAGGACGCGCTCGCGGCGTCGCCCGACGGAATCTTTCTTTTCGCCTCTCCCTGGTCGCCTCCGGCTTACATGAAGACGTCGGGATCGATGATCGGAGGAAGTCTCAAACCCGAATGCTACCGGCTCTGGGCTGAATACTTTTTAAGATTTATTGAGGAGTACGAGAAGGAAGGAATAATCATTTCCGCCGTCACGACTCAGAACGAGCCGGGTTCGCACCGGTGGGAGAGCTGCGAGTGGACGGACGGCGAGCTTGCGGAGTTCACCGGAATACTGAGCGAAGTCTTTTCGGAATATCACAGAGAAATAAAAATCCTCTGCTGGGATTACAACAGAGGAGGCATGTTCGGCCACGTGAAAAATATCTATTCGGCGCTCGGCGACCGCGTCTGGGGAGCCGGATTTCACTGGTACAACGGCGATCACGCCGGGCAGCTCCTGGCGCTTCACGAGGCGTATCCGGACAAGGTGCTGATAGAGACCGAGTTCTGTCACGGACTGTCGGCGAGAATGTACGGAAAATACCGCAGGGAGATAATAAATTCGCTTGACAGATACGCGAACGCCGTCGTCGAGTGGAATCTCCTTCTCGATGAGGACGGAGGTCCCTATCACTCGAGGGATATCGGCTGCTCGTCCCCCGTCATGCTCCGCGGCGACGGAGTCCGTCAGAGCAATACCTATTATCAGTCGTATATGTTTTCGCACTTTATCCGCCGGGGAGCGAGAGCGCTGTTTACGTCGTCCGCTTTCCCGCACGTCCGCACGTTCGCCGCGAAAAATCCCGACGGAAAGCTGCTGATATACACGCTTAACGATTCGCAGAGAGACGAAGCTCTCACCTACAGAATCGGAAAATACGGTTGGCAGACCGAGGCGGTCGCGGGTCTTCTGACCCTTTACGTCGTCGATCCGGAAGGGGAGATCTGACGTGAGAGAAATAGGTCCGTTCAAAGGACGCGCAAGGATCTTTTTATGGGCGGCGCTTGCGGCGTCGGTCATAATAACCGCTTTTTTTGCGGTCAGGGCTTTCCGTTTCGCCTCCGTGCCTCATTCCGCGTCGGATTTCGGCTTCGAGGACGAAAAAAGCCGGCTTGACGCAGACGGCGACGGCATCGACGACTGGACCGACATGGTCGCCGGCGCCCGCGCCTATATCGCCACCGACCCCGAATACAAAAGCGCATACTACGCCGGGGGTTATCCCGACGAGGGAGAGGGAGTCTGCACCGACGTGATCTGGCGCGCCTTCGCCGCAGCGGGATACACGCTCAAGGATCTGGTCGACGCCGACGTGGCGGCCGACAGATCGGCGTATTTCGGTCCGGGCGAGTCGTCCGACTCGAACATCAACTTCCGCCGCGTGAGGCATCTGCTCGTCTTCTTTGAGAGAAACGCCGAACGGCTGACCCTGTCGCAGCGGAATCCCCGGGACTGGATGCCGGGCGACATCGTAGTATTCGACGGCCATATCGGGATCTGTTCCGACGTAAGAAACGCGTCCGGAATACCCTATATCATACACCATCCCGACAACGTCCGGCGCGCGGTCGAGGCGGACGATATCGGTCTTTACGAAATCGTCGGTCATTTCAGGTGGAAATGACCGGCGGGGATACAAAAACTGAGGCAATACTTCGATTTTTTGCGGTATTGCCCCGTTTTTTTCTGACCGGCTTCGAGATTTGAGATATTTTTGCGTTTAATTAATGGAAAGCAGGAAAGGAGAAACGTATGGACAACGCCGATTATTGCGAATATTTGAAGTTTCTTTCCGGCGATCCGTCCGGTTTCGAGAACGTCTTCCGGACCTACCGGAACGGGATGATCCTTTTCGTCCGTCAGTACGTTCCCGACTACGCAACCGCAGAGGACGTCACGCAGGACGTCTTTGCAAAGATCTGGCTAGACAAGCCGGAGTACAATCCGATGGCGGGTTTCAAGACCTGGCTGTACACCATAGCCAGAAACGAGGCTCTGAGCTGGCTGAGAAAAAACAGACGGAGGACGGTCCGGGTCGCGGAGATCACCGACACCGAGGACGACTGGAACGACCGGCTGTACGCCGACGAAAGGAAGGCGGCGCTGGGCCGCGCGTGCCTCGAACTGAAGCCGGAATACCGGAGAGTCCTTTATCTTCATTATTTTGAAGAAATGCCGGTGTCCGGGATCGCGGAGCTTGAAAGAAAGACTCCGCGGCAGATATCCGATCTGCTTTACAACGCAAAAAAAGCGCTGAGGTCGGTAATTAACGGGAGTGACGATTATGAGATCCTTAGAAGAAGCGTTGAATGACGTTTACGCAAGGGCGGAAAAAGAGAAAAACAGGCGGGAAGAGCGCAAAACGCGGATGCGGAAGCTTCTTATCCCCGCCCTCTCGGTCTGCCTTGTTATCGCGCTCGGAGCCGGAGCGCTGACTTTATTCCTGAAAAAAGGCGGTACCGGCGACCCATTCCCGGTCCCCGAGGGATATCCGTCGCTCTGGAGAGGAATGAACGCGGTTATAGTGCGCTGGGGAGAGGAAAACGGCAGAAGCTACGCGTCTCCCGACGGCGCGTCGGACGGCTCCTCGGGATACAGCGGCGTCGGCGTGACCGTCGAGACGCTTTTCGGCGATACGATGACCGAGGCCGCGATATCCGACGCCGGCGGGATACTCGGTGCGAGCCGGTTTATTCTGATGCCCTCGTCCGGGACCGGTTTTGAAGAAGGTGAAACGGCTCTCGTATTTCTCGACAAGGTTGCTATCATTCCGGGCGACGCTTCTGCCGGATCTGAAGGCGCCGCGCTGTCTCCCGAGGAGGCGATCTGCGTCTTCGTCGATCCTCCCGCGTTCAGAATAAGCGACGGCAAGCTGATCGTGGACGAAGAAGAATACTCGGCGCGGTATTCGAAGGCCGGGTATATGCCGGTTCTCGATTATCTCGAACGCGCAAACGAATACGTCACGGGCTGCGGAGCCGACGTCGCCGTCTTCGGGGACGGCATGGACGTGGGAGAACTGGACGGGTATTTCAGTTTTCTCGCAAGTTCGGAAGAGGCAGACCGGGCGCCGGAGACGGCAGGCGGGGAAGCCGACGAATTCAGGGTCTACCTGGACGTACGCTTTTCGAAATTCGAGGGCCTGTTTTTCTCGATAAGCACCTCTCTCGATCTTTTCGTCGACGGCGGGAAGATCGCTACCGAAAGTCTTTTCGTCGGAAACACCTACAGAGGCGGCTTCTCATTCGAGACGCAGCTTGAAAAAGGAGAGCACACGGTTTCGGTGGGCTTCGGAAAAACGGTCGGGGAGACCCGCATAACGGTTGACGGGGAAATGTCGGTCACTCTTGACTGCGCCCTCGATTTTGTTTCGGGAGAAGGATTCCGGCTCGTTATCGGGGACACGAGCGTCGAACAGGGAGTGCTTTATTCCGAGACGGTTCTGCCCGACTGCACCGGTATGACTATTCCCGAAGCGAGAGAGAAACTGAAAGAAGCCGGATTTGACAACGTCATAGTCAGCGTTCCGGGTATCTTCGACCCGGAAAACTGGATGGTTTCGTCGACAAACCCCGAACCGGGCAGCCTTGTCGACATTCACAAGTGGATACATCTGCAGCCGGTACGGATCGGGGACCCGGAGCCGAGCTCGCCGATCGACGGGTTGAAAGGGAAGACGCTCTTACATATAGTGCAGGCGTCGTCGTCGCTGATCGAAAAGGGAAAACTCATTTTTTACCCGTATCAGGGACAGCATCATATAGAAAATACCGGTCCGGATAATTCCTTCGATTACTGGGCAAGGCATTTGCCCGACAGCGAAATGAAACTCTGGAAATGCGACAAAGCGAAGACGGAGTCGGGCAAGGTTAAATGCTATATATCGTACGCCGGCCCGGGATCCGTCGAAAAGACGTTTTCCGTCTCCGACGCGCAGGCAGCCGCCGAGATCGCGCTGACGAATATGTTCTGTCCCGATTCGTTTACCGACGGACGGTACGATTCGTCAAAACTGCGCGGAGCCGGATACCGCGGCATATACAAAGTGCATCTGCGGTCCGCGGACTGCTATTATTATAAAGACAGCTTGGTCTTTATGAAATGCACGCTGTGGTTTGATTCATTCTGGGGCTTCTATAACGAGATCGGCGGAAGGGAATATTACCTTGTCGGCGTGCCGGCCGGCGCTCCGTCTGTTGAAGGATTTTCGGTAGTTTTCGACGGAGAGAATTATACCTTCTCCTGGAAGGGCGTCACCGTTCCTCCGGTTTCCGACCGGGCGCCCGCTCCGAAGTGCGACGAGCCGCCGACCGTCGTTCCGCAATCGCTGCTGAAGGACGGAGGCGTCAGCGAGGCCGGAGAAATTGAAACGGTAATTGCGGCCAGAATGGGTGAAAACTATCTGGAATTCAACTTCGTTCATCCCGAATACTCCGATTATGCCGTTCTTCTGACCGCCCTTCAGGGAACTCTCTACAAAGAATGGGTCAATTCATACGCGAAAGAGACGGTCAGGGACACCGGAAGACTGTTCACCGGACCCGACGCGGAACATCTTGTCGAATTCGGATTTGACGAAAACGGAAGTCGCTTCGGCGCTATACTGTTTGACAGTATGGAGCGCTCCGGCGACACAGGTTCGGCCTCCTTCACCCTCTGGTCGCCCGATCCGTCCGGAGAAGGTTTCGTTTGCGAGGGAAGTTACGACATTGAATGTGACAGACCCGACGGCTGGCAATGGTCGATATCGGGAGGAAGCTATATTGACCGGATAGGCGGTCTTCGGGTTCCGAATACGTCCGCGTTCGCCTCGGAGACCGACGAAAGATTGAACAGCGCTCTTCTTATCCTTTCGGCTTTCAAGGGCACGACCCCCGCGAACGGGACGGGTTACGATCCCTATCTTACGGACGTGCTCCTTTATTGGGAGAAAAGGACGGCGATGGTTCCGGTTCATCTTACCGGGAAGGTTACCGAAGAGCAGGCGATTCTGTGCGACACTTCGAGCGTGAACAGTATTTTTTACTGTACTTTCACGAAGGAGCTTGCCGACCGTCTTCTCAGCTGTGAACATACGGGATTCGTGCGGTACAATAACCAGTACTGGCATATAGACGGCTGGGCGTCGAACGTCCAGATGAGCGCTTTGAAGTTTGTCGACGTCGAAGGAAACGAAATGTTCAAACCGTGCGCGGTATCAACCGTCTCGCTGTCCGACGGCAGGACGGTATCGACGTACAACGTCCTTTTGGATCCGGACTTCTGCGAGCCCTTCGATTACCGGCTGCTCGAGGGCCTAACGGTCGAATTCGAGGAGAATAACGGAATCCTCAGAATATCCGGAGGAACGCTGATCGACCTGCTGTTCGGGACGTATTTAGAGTGAGGGGGAGAACAATTAGTAATTCGGAATTCGGAGTTCGTAATTCGGAATCAGGGATTAGTTCGCCGGAAGAAGGATATTGTTGATATCCCAAATACTATATTACGTTTGCCTTCCCCCAGGGGGAAGGTGTCGGCGAAGCCGACGGATGAGGGTCCCGCGTAATTGGAGATCGCTGTTTCAACTGTTAACGATTATTGAGGAATAGCAACGTTTCCGCAACCCTCACCCGGCCGCGTCCGCGGCCACCCTCCCCCGGGGGAGGGTGCAGGTCACAGGGCATCTGGAATTCAGTGCCTTTGACGATTATTAACGCGGAACGCCTTTGAAAACGTTTTTTAATTCCCGGCGAATGAAATGGAAACGACTCTTTCTCTGTTCCGTCAGAGGCACTGTCCGTCCGGTAACCTCTGACCTGCACCTTCCCTCGGGCACGCCTCGCCTGCGGCGAGCCACGGTGTCGGCGAAGCCGACGGATGAGGGTCCCGT
>JAGDAM010000210.1 GCA_017959485.1 Clostridia bacterium | reverse complement strand
GCTGGGAAACGAAGCCGCAGCCCGGGGACTGTATGAATACGGCTGTTCGCTGATATCCTCCTATCCCGGAACTCCGTCCACCGAGATCACCGAATTCGCGAGCCGGTATCCCGAGATAAAGAGCGAGTGGGCGCCCAACGAAAAGGTGGCGCTCGAAACCGCCTTCGGTGCGTCGCTCGCCGGGTTCCGCTCGGCCTGCGCGATGAAGCACGTCGGTCTGAACGTGGCCGCCGATCCGCTGTTTACCATGTCCTATACCGGAGTAAACGCCGGTCTTGTCATTTTCGTGGCCGACGATCCCGCGATGCATTCCTCGCAGAACGAGCAGGACTCGCGCAGATACGCGATTGCCTCGCGCGTTCCGATGCTTGAGCCCTCCGACTCGCGCGAAGCTCTCGAAATGGTGGGAGAGGCATACCGCATCTCCGAGGAATTCGACACGCCGGTGATTTTCAGAATCTGCACGAGAACGGCGCACTCGCAGAGCGTCGTAGAGACGGGCGACCGCAAACTGCCGGAGAGAATTCCCTATAAGAAAAATCCCGAAAAATACGTTATGATGCCGGCCTACGCGAAGCGCCGCCACCCTGTCATAGAGGAACGGACAGACAGGCTGCGCGAATTTGCCGAAACCTCGCCGCTCAACCGCGTCGAAGGCATCGGTAGCGGAAGCGGAACCACCGGAATCATCACCTCGGGCGTCTGCTACCAGTACGTCAAAGAGGTCTTCGGCGACAGCGTAACAGGTCTGACGCTCGGCATGCTCAACCCGCTGCCCGACCGGCTCATACTCGATTTCGCCGCGTCGGTTGAAAAACTGATCGTCATAGAAGAACTCGATCCGGTAATCGAGGAACACTGCCGGGCGCTCGGACTCTCTCCCGAAGGGCACAATATCTTCCCGAAGGTCGGAGAGTACAGCCAGCAGCTGATAAAGAAGTGCCTCGGTCTGCCTCTTCCCGAGGCGAACGAGCCGCTGAATCTGCCCGCGAGGCCTCCGGTCATGTGCCCCGGCTGCCCGCACCGCGGACTCTTCTACGTTCTTTCAAAGCTTCGCCTGACCGTTCTCGGTGACATCGGCTGCTACACGCTCGGCGCCCAGCCGCCGCTTTCAGCCGTCGACTCGGTGCTCTGCATGGGCGCGTCGGTATCCGGAATCCACGGATTCCTCAGAGCCGATCCCGGAATGGCGAACAAAACGGTGGCGGTAATCGGCGACTCCACATTCATTCACTCGGGAATCACGGGTCTTTGTAACGTTTCCTACAACGCGTCGAACTCGACGGTGATCATTCTCGACAACTCGATTACCGGAATGACCGGTCATCAGCAGAATCCGACCACCGGATACAACATAAAGGGCGAGCCGGCCGCAAAGGTCGACCTGGAAGCTCTCTGCCGTGCGCTCGGAATAGATCACGTGAGAACGGTCGACCCGTACGATCTTGCGGGGACCGAACTCGCTGTCTCCGAAGAGTTGAATTACGATGGGCCGTCGGTAATAATCTCGAGACGCCCCTGCGTACTGCTCAAATCGGTTAAGACAAAGCCGCCGCTCGGAGTAGATCCCGAAACCTGCCGCTCGTGCCGGCGCTGCATGAAACTCGGGTGCCCCGCGATCTCGTTCAGAAACGGCAAAGCAGTGATCGATCAGGGCCTCTGCACCGGATGCGGTCTGTGCGCCTCTCTCTGCCCCTTCGGCGCAATAAAGGAAGGTAACTGATATGGAAACACGCAGCATACTTATAGTCGGCGTGGGAGGCCAGGGGACGCTTCTGGCGTCCAAGCTGCTCGGAAAGATTCTTCTGAACAAAGGATACGACGTTAAAGTGTCCGAGCTTCACGGAATGAGTCAGCGCGGCGGAAGCGTCACCACCTACGTAAGATACGGAGAGAGGGTATACTCCCCCGTCATCGAATCCGGTGAAGCAGATTACATAGTCTCCTTCGAAATGCTCGAAGCGGCGCGCTGGTCGCACTGCCTGAAGCCGGGCGGTACCGTTATTTCAAGCACCGGACGGATAGACCCCATGCCGGTCACTACCGGAGCCGCGCAATACCCCGAGGGCATTCCCGAAACGCTTCGCGCGAGGGGGATACGCCTGATTGAAGTCGACGCGCCCGAGCTCGCGGCGCGCGCCGGAAGCGGCAAGACGGTCAACACCGTCTTAATGGGAGTGCTCGCGAGGGAACTCGGGCTTCCGCGCGAAGACTGGGAGGCGGCTATTGCCGCGACGGTACCCGTAAAATACAAAGAAGTAAATCTGAGGGCTTTTGCCTTAGGGGTAGGAGAATGAGTTATTACGACAGATCAGCGGAATGCATGCCGCGCGAAGAGCTGGAACAGCTGCAGTTGTCCCGACTTCGTTCAACCCTGCAGAGGGTTTACGAAAAGGTTCCGATTTACCGCGACAGAATGGACGCCGCCGGCGTAAAACCGTCCGACGTCCGCTCTCTCGACGACGCAGCCCTGCTTCCGTTCACGATGAAGCAGGACCTGCGCGACACCTATCCCTACGGCATGTTCGCCTGCCCGATGACCGACGTCGTGCGGCTGCACGCCTCTTCGGGAACCACCGGCAAGCCCATCGTCGTGGGTTACACGAAGGACGATCTTGACGACTGGAGCCGGATGATAGCCCGGCAGCTGTCGGCAATCGGAGTAGGCGAGGACGACTTCATCCACGTCGCCTTCGGATACGGACTCTTCACCGGCGGATTCGGCCTCCATTACGGAGCCGAGAAGGTCGGAGCCACCGTCATACCCGTCTCGACCGGGAACACACAGCGGCAGCTGACTCTGCTCGAGGACTTCGGAGCGACCGTCCTCTGCTGCACGCCCTCCTACGCCGCCTATCTTGCCGAATCGGCAAAGGCGGCCGGAGTTGCTGACCGGCTGAAGCTGAAGGCGGGCATCTTCGGAGCCGAACCCTGGACCGAGGAAATGCGCCGGACGATCGAGCAGGGACTTAACATCAAAGCCTACGATATTTACGGTCTGACCGAGGTAATGGGCCCTGGAGTCGCCTACGAATGCGGCTGCCAGAGCGGTATGCACGTCAACGAGGATATGTTCCTCGTCGAGGCGATCGATCCCGATACCGGAAAGCCGCATCCCGAGGGCGAAACCGGAGAAATCGTCTTTACGTCGCTCAGAAAACAGGCCTTCCCGGTCATACGCTACCGCACGAGGGATATCGGACGGATCACTCGCGAAAAATGCGCCTGCGGCCGCACGTTCGCCAGAATGAGCAAACCGAAGGGACGCACCGACGACATGCTCATCATCCGCGGCGTCAACGTGTTCCCGTCGCAGATCGAGACCGTCCTCCTAAAACTCGGATATCAGCCGAACTATCAGATAGTGGTGGACAGAGTAAACAATCTTGACACCTTCGAAATCAAGGTTGAACTGTCTTCGGACCTGTTCGAAGACACGGTATCCGGCCTTCAGCGGCGCGAGAAGGAACTGGCGTCCGCAATGCAGTCGATACTCGGAATTCAGCCGAAGATTTCGCTCGTAAACCCGCGTTCAATCGAAAGATTCGAAGGCAAAGTCAAACGCGTAGTCGACCGGCGGCGTCTTCACGACTGACAGGAAGGGAGAGAGATTATGGCTATCAAACAGCTTTCGGTATTTATCGAAAACAAAAAAGGGATGCTCGTCGAAGTCACCGGCGCGCTGAAAGAAGCCGGCGTTGACATAAGAGCGCTCTCGCTCGCGGAGACCGACTACTACGGAATCCTGCGGCGTATAGTTTCCGACTTCGATCTCGCGCTCGAAGCCATCGGAAAGACCGGACGCACCGTAAAGATAAACCGCGTCCTCGGTCTGCGCGTTGACGACCGTCCGGGCGGGCTGTCCGAAGCGCTCGAGCTTCTCAACCGCGCGGACATCAACGTCGAATACATGTACGCCTTCATAGGCATCGTCCCCGGAAGGGCCGACGTCGTGATACGCGTATCCGACACCGACCGGGCCGAAGCGCTTCTGCGCGGCAGCGGACTCGAAGTTCTCTGATCGTTCTTTGCGACGCCTCACGAATCGCCGTGCGACGATGCACTGTTAAGGCAACACCGCACAATTCGCGGATACGGATTGGCGAGAGATTTTTGTGCCTGTTTTGACTGAAAAATCGCAGGAAAACAGGCGGTTTTTCAAGATTTTGACGTCAAAACAGGCGCAGAAAGAGCCGTCAAGACGTG
>JAGDAM010000209.1 GCA_017959485.1 Clostridia bacterium | reverse complement strand
GCCGCGGCGTGCCCCAGGGGAAGGTGCAGGTCAGAGGTTGCCGATTGGACAGTGCCTCTGACAGAACAGAGAAAGAGTCGCTCCCCTTTCATTCGCAGGAAATAGCAAGATGTTTTTAGAGGCGTTCCGCGTTAACGTTCGACGAAGGCACTGAATCACAGATACCCTGTGACCTGCACCCTCCCCCGGAGGAGGGGGTCACGGCGTACGGCTCTGCCGGACGGCCGTGACGGGTGAGGGTTGCGGCAACGTTGCTATACCTCAATAATCGTTAACAGTTGAAACAGCGGTCTCCAATATCGCGGGACCCTCATCCTGCCGCCGTGCGGCGGACACCGTGGCTCGCCGCAGGCGAGGCATGCTCGAAGGCGGGTAGGAAAAGCGGTCCGTGCGAACACAGTGCCTTTTACAAAACAAAGCAAAACTCGTTCGCCAAAAGCGGACGAGCGATGCTCGCCTCTACGTCGTACATTCCAATATTTATTGACGTTTATTCGTGTGTCTTAATTCCGAATTCTTTTTTGTCTTCAATTCATCATTCATCATTCATTATTCATAATTGCTTTTATTTCCACTTCTGCACGTACTTGTCGATCAGCCCCTGGATTCCCTCCATGTCGTTCGGGGAGTCGAAGACGTCTGTGAAATTGGAAACGCCGGTGGTGTAATACTTGTCTTTATACGCCGCGTAGGACACAGAGCCCGTGGCGTATCCGATCTTCTCACGCGCAGAATAGCTCTGTCCCACCGCGGTCTTTCCGGTCACCGCGCAGTAGCAGGTGAGGGCGGCGATATAGCCCGCGAGAGGGTTCGGATGGTGCGCGTCGCCCGATACGTTGTTGACGAAGGTATCCTTGACGTATTTTACCGTCGCCTTCGGGTTCTTTACCCGCCCAGCGTACAGATCGTAGCAGATATGCCCCCAGTCGGCGATTATCACTCCGAGATCCTTCAGTTCGGAAAGCTTGCCGGTCACCTTCGTATGTCCCTTGTCGTAGCTGTAGGTGTGGCACATGTACACGAATACCGTATCCGGGTTCGTGAATCTCGCCATGACGTTTTTGACGTCATCGACGAAATTCGCGTTGTTGTTGCCCGATTCCGACATGAAGACGTAATCGAAGGAGGAGAGATCGAGTCCCTGAAGGAGGTCTCCGCCGACTCCGACGTCGCAGCCCGAGGTTTTGCAGCTTCCGGTGAAATCGTAAAGGTGATGGCTGCCGTATGTGCAGTCGATGACGGTGGTCTTGTCGCCGTTTGCCTGACAGATGCGGTAAAACCAGCCGTTGTCGGTCGAGCGGTAGCCGCCCTTGGTGACGACTCCGCCGTAATATATCATCGAGTTGCCGATAAAAATGACTTTCTTGCCGTCGAGCACCGACGGAGTCTTCTCCGCCGCAGCGGTAGATTCAATCCCGGAAGTTAAAGTCATGACGCCGGTTTCCTCCTCAGTAACGCTTTCCGCGGCGGTCGCAGCGGGTTTCTCAGTCTGTTTTGCGGTATCCGGCTCGGTGATTCGGTCCGGCTGTCCCGCAGACGCGCAGGACCCGAGCATTAGCAGAGCCAAAACCAGAGCGGTCAGAGCCGCCGGGAATCCCCGGCTTTTTTCTTTTTTCACTCCGCACCTCTTTCTTCGGTCAGCCGCAGATATTCCGCGAAATACCTGTCTCCGAATACCCGCAAAGACGGCGCGTCGAAATGCAGAATATCCGGACGGCAGGATAGGCCGGCCGCCGAAGCTACTCCGAAAAGCGGCAGCCGCTCTCCGACCGAACGCAGGTTTCGGTTGAACTCGGGTACCGCCGAGTAGCTCTCCCCGCGGTCTTTAAGATATTCTCCCAGCTCGCCCGCGATCACCGGGACCGGATCGATCCCGAGATCGCCGAAAAGATCGCCTATCATCCTCACGAACCGGTCGGCGTAGCTCGCTACACGGTCGGGATGCGTGACGTCGGCCTCTCCCTGGTGCCAGAGGATGCCGCGCAGAGTCGAAATCTTCATAGCCATCCGCGTCTGAAAGAGCGCGTTTTCATAGAGCGGACCGCCCTTCTGCCAGCTGTCGAGCGAGGTTCCGCCGTCGGCGCAGGGGATAAGCCCGACGCTCCTGCCCGTGAATTCCAGATATCTCTTCGCAAACTCGGGCGCTAGGCCGATACCCGAACGGTATTTGCCGGAAAAGACGCCCCGGTCGGGATTGACCGGCTCGCTCAGCGGCTGCCAGCGGCAGTTGCGGAGCATGAGAAGATCGGGATCGAGTATCGGCTCGACCGTCCCGATATCCCCTCTTCCGGCCATATTCGACTGGCCGATCATCAGAAAGGAATCCACCGGAAGCCCGTTGGCGCTCATTTTTTCTTCTCCTTCTTCTTTACCGAAAAACCGAACTCGCCGCGTTTTCCGCCGGTCGCGAAATACTCGCCGTGCTGGTAGCTGATAAGTCCCGCCTGCTGCAGATTAAGCTTGCCTTTCGAATCGATAAGACGCTCGTCGACACGCACGGCGACGATCTCTGCGAGGAACATGGTGTGCGACCCGAGTTCCTTCTTTTCGGTGACGCGGCACTCGAGCGACAGCGGACATTCCGCGATAGCGGGAGCCGAGACCTTTTCGCACTCTTCGTAGGTCAGGCCGAGCTTTGCCGCCTTGTCGACCTTTCTGCCCGACAGCACGCCGCAGGCGTCTGCCGCCGCGGCGAGAGCCGACGTGGGAAAATTGATGACGAACTCGCCGGTATGGTCGATGATTCCGTAGGAATATCTTTCGGGACGCACCGAGATGTACGTCATCGGCGGATGAGAGTTGACGATGCCTGTCCAGGCGACCGTCAGCACGTTTCGGGTCTCCCCGTCGCCGCAGCTGACGAGGGCGGGAGGCAGCGGTCCGAAGACTGCGCTTCCCTTCCATACCTGTTTTGCCATTGCACGCACCCGTCAGCCGAGATCGAGGACGCCGTATTTCTTCAGCATTTCGCTGTCCGAAAGTCCGGTGCCGATATAACCGACGCGGCAGAAGTCGCGCATATTGTGGCGGATTATGTAATCGATATACGAGGCGATGATCTTAGCGGTATACACGTATCCCGCCGGATTCATATGGCCGTGCAGATAGAACATCTCCTTGAATTCCGGACCGTATTTCTCTCCGTATTTTCCGAGATCTATGACGTAGCAGTTCGAAAAAACTCCGCAAAGATCGTACAGCACCTTAGTCTGCTTATCCACCTTCGCCTCAAACTCGGGCTTATAGTTCTTGACCATTGTCACAAAGAAGAACTTGGCGTCGGGGG
This sequence comes from Clostridia bacterium, assembly GCA_017959485.1. The sequence goes on along the minus strand of JAGDAM010000209.1, from coordinate 4,794 downwards.
AGATTGCCTTGTAGGAGGACACTATACGTCCGTACCATCCGGCAAAGGTGTTCGCGTTCTTTTCGGGATCGTCGGGGAAGACGTCGAACGCGACGTCGCCCGCGGCGAATCTGTCGTGATTGAAGTCGTTGCATCCGAGGGCGATAATATACGCCTGCGCCGCGAGAGCCGTATCCCAGTACCCTCTCTCGGCGGCAAAGGACTGCATGTACTGCGCCGCGGTCATTCCGCCCTTCGAGAAGTTGTACACCCTCGAGCCGCACATGCGCGCGATGTACTGTCCCCAGGAATAATCGAAAATATCGTTGTACGACGTTTTGCCGTCGGGCAGTTTGGTCTCGAACTCGCCCGAGGAGAGCGAGTCTCCGATGACGGCCATCGTCCTGAATATCGAGCAGAAACCGCCGTCGGCCGCTATCCTGTCGAGCGGCTTCTCGTCCTTTCCGGCAAGATATTCCAAAGTGAATCTTTCGTCCATCGTATTGTCTCCTTACATCTTTTTGAGCTCGGGAATGATTTCGCCGTCGATGACGGTGATGACAGCGTACTCCCCGCAGTATCCGAGAGTACCCGGGTTGACGAGCAGCACGCCGTCTTTCATTTTGACGCACGGAGCGTGAGTGTGCCCGTAGAACGCGGCTCGGCAGCCGCGCGCCGCGGCTGCCGCCGCGAGACGGACGAGTCCGCCCTTTACCCCGTACTTATGACCGTGGCAGATAAAAACCGGAACGCCTCTCACGCGCGAAACGCGCTCGACGGGTTCGCCCGCGGAAAAATCGCAGTTTCCGCAAACTCCGATAAAGATTTTTTCGGGATAAAATCCCGACGTCTGTTCCGCCTCCGCGATCCCGTCTCCGAGGTGGATAAATCCGTCGTAATCCCCGGCAGCCAGCAGTTCCTCAAGACGGCTCCGGTTTCCGTGAGTGTCCGACACAAGAAGGTATTTCAATTTTCGCCTCCCGTTATCATCCGGCTTTCGTGAGCGCAGAAATAAATAATCTGGTAGCTTTCGGATATCTCCCTCAGCAGGCGCGCGGCGTTTTTCATATTCGTCGCGTCAAGGTCGACGAAAGGATCGTCGAGTATCAGGAAGGGTTTGCTGTCGGGATAGATATGATCGACTATCGCCGTCCTGAAGCAGACGGCGGCGACGGCCTGCTGACCGGTGCTGAGATACTTTGCGTCGTGGAGCGCTCCGCCGGTTTCGAATTGGACCAGGAAATCGTCGTTAATCCGGAGAGAGCCGCCGAGGATCTCGTTTATCACTTCCGCGTGTCTTTTAAACACCTCTCTGACCGGGCGGACGAATCTGTCTTTGAGCGAGGCGTTGGCCTTCCCAAGATAGTCATACGTAAGTTCGAACAGACGCCTGCGTCTTGTCAGAACGCCGATCTCCTCTTCGAGCCGCGCCGCCTCCTCCTCGAGTTCCGGCCTGCGGCCGATTTCTTTCTCGAGCGAGAAAATATCGCGGTCAACGTTCGCGAACTCTCCGCGCAGAGCCGAGAGCGTTTTTTCGAGTTCCGCCTGGTCGGGCAGATCGTCGGGCACGTCGGCAGCCGCTTCGGGATGAGCCTCGAGGTATTCTTCTGCCGCCTTTTTCTTTTTCGCGGCCTCGTCCGACGCCTTGGCGAAGAGGGCGTTGTCGGTTCTGACCCGGCTCGCGACGGCGGATGCCTTTTCGGGATCGGGCTCGCCGAGCCCCGACAGACCGAATATCCTTTTCAGCGTCAGGAGCGCCTCATCCGCGTCGGCATCGGCTTTCTTTTTTCTCGCGGCGTAATCCGCTTCCTCTTTCGTAAGAGCGGCAATCGACTGTATATCGCTTCGGATCCGCTCGCCTGTAAAGCTTCCGTCATCCGGAAGCCCGTAACGATCGAGAATCGAGGAAATCTCATCAGTGGCGTCTTCTATCTTTCTCTTCCTCTCGGCTCTTTCGGCGGCGGCCGCGGACTCTCTATCGATATCCATGCCGAATCTCGTCAGTTCCGCCTCGAGCCGCTGCCCGCGGTATCCGTACCGTTCAAGAAGCCCGGCGGCACCCGTTTCCGCCTCGCGGATATCCGCTTCGAGATTCGCCTCACGTGCCGCCTTGAAGCGCGCTCGGCGTCGTGAAACAACCGTCGCGGCAACTGCGAGCGCAAGAGCAACCGCGGCGAAAACTCCCGCAGTCACTCCGGCGACAATCGAAATCCCGGCATTTTTTCTCCAGGCAACGGCGGCTACCGCCCCGACTGCAACCAGAACAAGCGCAATCAGTTCCGCGAACAGCAACGCGCGGGGAGTTTTTGGACGCGGCTCCTCACGGGCCGAAGAAAGTTCGCGTTTGTGCTTTTCCGCCAGCTCGAGCAGAGCCGCAGCGCGGGAGTGCGCCTCGGAAGCTTCCGGCAGACTGATCAGACTCGGTTCAGGCGGGATTGCCGCCTTTTCAGAAGCAATCGGCTCGAGTTGTGACAACCGGACCGTGACGTCTTCCGGCGGAACGCCGTGCGAATAGGCGTCGGAGATCCGCAGAAGGTCCGCGCGCTTTTCTTCCGGAAACCGCGCCGCATCCGCGGCTCCGCGCGCCTCCTTGAGCCGCCCCAGGGCTTCGTCTATCCAGTCGGCGCACTCCGGCGCGGGAACACCGTTCGGATATTTTACGGCTATCCCTTCCGCCTCTCCGGCGGCCTCCGAAGACGCCTTGAGGAGCGCGATATACGCCTCTCTTGCACGCGCAGCGGTCTCCGCTTTCCGCGCCCGGGCAAGTTCTGCCTCGGTTTCGGATATGCTTTTTTTAATTTCCCCTCTTTTTTTGTAAAGATCGGTAAGCTGCGTTTCCTTCCGCGATATCTCCATCAGAGACTCGCGTATTTCGGTGACGCGGCTCTGGCGCTCCGGAATCAGTCCTTTCCGGCCTTTCTTCGCCCTCAGATCGGTGATTACTTCGTCCGCGGCGGCACGTGCTTCGGCGAACTGTTTTCCCTCGACGGCACCGTCGGCTTCACTCCCCATCGCGCTTCCGATGGCCGGAGTGATCCCGTCGAAAACGTCCGGGGAGGCATCGCCCGCCCCCCAGAAGACGGTTTTGGAAAAGGAATCGGCGTCCACACCGAACAGTTTTTCTCCGGGGACCGGGCCGAGCTCCTCGGTCTTGACGCCGTTTCTGTAAACGGCGAGGGCGTCCCCGGTTTCGCTCTGTTTATCGAAAGTCCGCTCAATCCTGAACTCGCGGCCTTCGTGTTCGAAAACCAGACTGCCGCCGAACTCCGCAGCCCCGGAAAACGGACGGTAATGCATACGGTCGGTGAATTTTTTCGTATTTTTTTTATGCGTCGGGAGCCCGAAAAAGGCGGCCCTGATAAACGCGGCGAGAGTGCTCTTCCCCTCTCCGTTGTCCAGAAGAAAGCAGTTAATCCCGGGTGTGAAATCGAAATCGCGCGACAAAAACGCTCCGAATCCGTTAATATGGCATGATATAAGCTTCATTGCTTCCACTTCTTTCCGTCAAGCAGTCCGATTCCGAAACGGAGGATATCGGCACGGTCTTCGTCCGAAAGGTCATCCGAGCCCATAACCGTGCGATAGAACTCGCCTCTGAGCGAAATCTGCTTCGCGATTCCGGAATAATCGGTTTCCGGAACGGTAAGATCCTTCACCGACACGTCAAAAAACGATCCGCTCAGTCTCGTCCCGATTTCGAGCGGGAGTCTGCCGGTCTCGAACGTGACTTCTCCCGTCAGTTCGATCCTGATCATATCCTTCGGCGAACTCTCCGCGGAGGCACGCACTTTCCCGATCGCCTCCTCGGCGTCGGAGGTTCCGGTCAGATCGACTGTTTTCAGGATTATTTCCCGCGACGCGAATGGAACTAATCTGTGAGATACACGCCCGTTTTCGATTTCGATCTCTACGAATCCGTGTATGCCGATCTCGTCGTATCCGCGTCCCTCGAGACAGCCGGGATAGACTGCGACCCCTTCTCCGAGCGGGATCTCACCGTATGAATGTATATGCCCGAGAGCCAGATAGTCTATCTTTTTCTCTTCGAGCTTCTTTTTGTTTATTGCGCCTCCGGGAGCAGAGCCGCCTTCCGACAGCTGTCCGTGGAGCATAAGTATATTAACCCGTCCGGGGACGGGAGAATAATCCGCGTAAAGCGCCTCCTCTCCGGCGGGGAGTTCGCATCCGGATATCACCGCCTCTCCGAGATCGAAGGAAGACGGCTCCGGCCCGAAGGTATACAGATTCGGAAGCGTCTCGTCGAATCCCTCTTCGGTGTCGTGATTGCCGCGCAGATAGAAGAATTTCAGATTCGGGTATCTGCGGGGAAGTTTGTAGAAGAACCGCTTGTCGTCCATTGTGGGCCGGGCGGTGTCGAAAAGATCGCCGCAGATCAGAACGGCTTCGAAACCGTTTTTCGCGGCGTGATCGACCGTGCGCTCAAAGGTGCTCCGCAGTTCGGAACGCCTCTTATCGCCCTTTTCACGGTCAAGTTTTCTGAACGCCGACCCGAGATGCACGTCGGCACAGTGAAGAAGTTTCATTTAATCACCAATAAATATTGATATCCATAACGTAGGTGCAGCCGTTGGCCGTCCGCTTTTTCCGTCACAATACGCGAAGCGTTTTATTTCACTCGGCAGCAGGACGAATATTACCGCGCAAAGCGCGATTTCACTGGGGCTGTAAAAAAAGTCGAACTTTTTTTACAGCCCCAGCTAAATTCGCCGTTCCGGCGAGCTAAATTATGCTTCGCATAGCTAAATTTGCTTCGCAAGCTAAATTCGGCTTCGCCGAGCTGATTACGGCGAATTT
>JAGDAM010000208.1 GCA_017959485.1 Clostridia bacterium | reverse complement strand
TTGCCCGTGTCGGTATCGGCATAAGGAACCGTAGAGACGTCGCCCGTCGCGGAGGTCGTGCCCGATCCCTCAAAGAAAAAATCGGTCACGAAGCAGCCGCTAAACGATAAAGCGACGAGTATTGTCAGCGCAAGGGCGGCAGGCAGTAAGGCGATACCGCGCAACTTTTGTTTTCCCTTCATTTGATCGGCTCCGGTGAAAACAGGGTCTTTTACTTGTTGGCGATCTCCAGCCAGGAGACCCCCTGCTTCAGCGCCTCGCTCAGTCCGTTCTTGAATCCCTGTTTGAGCAGATTCATAGGATTCTTCGAATCGACGATCTGAATCATTATCCTGTCCGGAATCTGCTGATTGTTTTCGGTCCTGTAGGTAATGATCTCGAGGATCATAAAAAATTTGTCGTTCTTACTGCCGTAGCAGATGGTATTGCCTTCCCTGACCAGGGGCTTTCCGAGGTAGGTCAGAAATTTTCCTTCCACCGGAGTATAGTTGAGTTCTTCCATACAGCAAAAATCCTTTTCGTACGGCGCCCGGCAGAAACTGAACGCCGATTTTATTGTTTCATAAATTTTCATATTATTTTATCACATAACAAGCCGTAAGTCAACAGTTTTGAGCCGAAGCGTTTGCAATCTAACGCTATAAATAACAAATAATTATTTACAAAAAGGATTGATTGTAGTATAATTATTTGTATGCATTTTATTACGGAGCTGCAAAATGGAAGACAAGACTTTCGCCGGCAATTTTATCACTGATATCATCGACAGCGACCTCGCAGTCGATCCCACAGTCACCGTTCACACGCGGTTTCCGCCCGAGCCGAACGGATATCTTCACATCGGTTCCGCCAAGGCGATACGCATCAACACCTCGATCGCCCGCCGTTACGGCGGACCCTTCAATCTTCGCTACGACGACACCAACCCCTCAAAGGAAGACGACGAGTACGTCCGCGCGATTTACGAGGATCTGATCTGGCTCGGATGCGTTCCCGACGGCGGTATTTATTACGGATCAGACTATTTCGACAAATGCTTCGAGTTCGCGCTCAAGCTCATACGCGACGGAAAGGCGTACGTCTGCGACCTTTCGGCTGACGAGATGCGGGAATACCGCGGAACCCTCTCCGAACCCGGAAAGCCCTCGCCCTGGCGCGACCGCAGCGTCGAGGAAAATCTCGATCTCTTCATGAGAATGAAGAACGGAGAATTCCCCGACGGAAGCCGCACGCTCAGGGCAAAGATAGATATGTCGAGTCCAAACCTGAATATGCGCGACCCGGCGATATACCGTATTCTTCACACCCCGCATCACCGTCAGGGAAACAAGTGGTGCATCTATCCTCTGTACGACTACGCTCATCCGATTCAGGACGCGCTTGAAGGAATAACCTACTCTCTCTGCTCTCTCGAATTCGAGAACCACCGTCCGCTCTACGAATGGGTGGTCGACAATATCGGGTTTGAAAAAAAGCCGAAACAGCGCGAATTCGCACGTCTGAACGTGACCCACACCGTTATGAGCAAGAGGTATCTCCGCCGGCTCGTCGAGACCGGGCTCGTCGACGGCTGGGACGATCCCCGCATGCCGACGATCTGCGGCCTGCGCCGCCGCGGATACACGCCCGAGGCCATCTTCGATTTCGTTGACCGTGCCGGCGTCGCCAAGGCGTACAGCGTAGTCAACATCGAGATGCTCGAGCACTGCATCAGAGAAGAACTCAACGAGACGGCTCCGCGCAGAATCGCTGTTCTTAATCCGCTCAAACTGATAGTTGACAACTTCCCGGAAGACGGATGCGAATATTACGAATACCCGGACAATCCCAAAATCCCGGAGTCTCCCGTCAGGAAGCTGCCTTTCACACGCGAACTGTTCATCGAGCGAGACGACTTTTCCGACGATCCGCCCCCGAAGTTCTTCCGCCTGAAGCCGGACGGCGAAGTCCGTCTGATGGGCGCTTATATCGTAAAATACGTTTCCTGCGACCGCGATCCCGACGGAAATATCACGGCGGTTCACGTCACGGCGGATCTTGAAAGCAAAAACGGGCCTCCTTCCGACGGAAGAAAGGTCAAGGGAACGATACACTGGCTTTCCGCGTCGTATTCGGAAACCTGCAGCGTGATGCTCTACGATCACCTTTTCACCATCGAAAACGTCGACGACATGCCCGAGGGAAAAACTTATAACGACTACCTCAACCCCGACTCCGCCGTCCGGCTCGACGGCTGCCGCATCGAGAAATCTCTCGCGTCCGCGGCTCCGGGGGAAAGATTCCAGTTCGTGCGCAGCGGCTATTACGTAAAAGACACGAAACACGAGGGCGTCTTCAACCGTATAGTCGAACTGAAGGGCAAGGTATGACGCTTCTTTTCACTGTCGACAGCCGCTCTCCCGAAGAGACCGCCGCCGCGGGCAGGCGACTGGCCGCGATGATCCGGGATCTTAACCTGCCGCGGTTTGTGGCGGTGGAGGGCGATCTCGGGGCAGGCAAAACCGAATTCTGCCGCGGAGTCGTGTCCGAACTGTCTCCGGGGTCTGCGGTCAGGTCTCCAACCTATACTATCGTCAACGAATACCGCAAGGGCCCGCTCCCCGTATTTCATTTCGATTTTTACCGGCTGTCCGGGTCGGATGATCTTTCTTCGACAGGTTTTTACGATTACCCTGAGGAAGGAATCTTCCTCGTCGAATGGGCGTCCGCGATTCCCGAGGAATTGCCCCCAAGGCGGATCGAGGTAAGGATCTCGTCCCCCGACGGGCCTCTCTCCCCGCGCAGAACCGTCACCGCCCTGCTTACCGGAAGCGTATCCGGAGAAAGCGACTGATTCATGTATATATTCGCCTGCGAAAGCTCATCCGGAACCGCGTCGGTCGCGCTGCTCCGCGACCGCTCGCCGCTCGGAGAGTTTTCGGTCAACGCGGGAAACACACATACCGAAACGCTCCTTCCGATGACCGACGCCCTGCTCCGAGCCTGCGGGATAACCCCTGCTGACGTCGGACTGTTTGTCCTCTCTGCCGGGCCCGGCTCGTTCACCGGAGTCAGAATTGCCGCCGCGCATATAAAAGGTCTCGCGTTCGGCAGAGCGGTTCCGGCGGTTGCGGTCTCGACTCTTGAGTCCCTTGCCTTCAACCTGTCCGGCCTGTGCGATATCGCGGCCCCCTGCCTTGACGCAAGGAGAAATCAGATATACACTTCCCTGTTCGACTGTTCGGGAGATTATCCCGTGAGGATGACTCCGGACGAGGCGCTGCCCGCCGCGGACGCAGCCGACCGGATAGCTTCATTTGCCGCCGAAGGCAGACGGATCGCGGTTCCGGGCGACGGTTCGCGGGTGCTGACCGGCGTTTTGAAGCAGCGCGGGATAGACGCGGTGACGCCTCACGGCACGTCGCGTTTCCAGTCCGCGGTATCCGCCGCGCTTGCGGGCCTTCTGAAATACGAAAAAGGCGAGTTCACCGACGCTCAGTCCCTGCGTCCCGTTTATCTCCGGGTTCCGCAGGCGGAGCGCGACCGGCTCGAGCGGCTTAATCATAATAATAATTCATAACGGAGAGAAGATCATGGAACCGACCGCTGAAACGAAGAACAGAGTGATCGCCATAGGATCGGATCACGCGGGACCCGATATTAAATCGCGTCTTGCGGATCATTTGAAAGAATCCGGGTTTTCGGTGATTGATCTCGGTACGTTTTCCGCAGACAGCTGCGATTATCCGGTTTACGCCGAAAAGGTCTGTCACGCGGTTTCGAGCGGCATGGCCGAAGCCGGAATACTCATCTGCGGAACCGGTATCGGTATGTCGATTTGCGCAAACAAGCACCGCGGGATAGTCGCCGCACACTGCACCGACGTCTTTTCCGCGAAGATGGCCCGCGAACACAACGGCGCCAACGTAATCTGCATGGGGGCTCGCATATCCGATTACACGTCGATCGAGAACATGACCGACGTTTTCCTCTCGAGCGATCCCCTTGACGAGGAGAAGCATAAGAGACGCCGCGGAATGATAGCCGATCTCGACGAACTGATCGATCCGCTCGGCATAGGCCAGTAAATCAATGTATACGAACGACGACAGATCATCCGAGCTGAAAAAACTGTCGGATCTTTTGCGAACGGCCGCGGGAAAGCCCCGTAAAATCCGCACCGCGGCAATAATCGTCGCCGCCGGATCTTCTTCCAGAATGGGTGGGCCGGACAAACTCCACCTTCCTCTCTGCGGAATGCCGGTAGCGGTTCACTCACTGCTTGCCTACGAGGCGGCGGCCTACATCGACGTCGTCTGCGCAGTCGTTAAAAAAACGGACGTTTCTCTTTTTGAAACCTATCGCGAGAAATTCGCGATAAAGAAACTGACCTTGATAGTTCCGGGTTCGGACACGCGGCAGAAATCGGTTCTGCGGGGAGTCGAGGCGCTCTCGGAATACAACCCCGACTACTTTGCGATAGCCGACGGCGCCCGCCCGCTCACCGATCCGCGCACCGTTGATCTGTGCTGCCTTGCCGCGTACAGATTCGGAGCCGCGACCGCGGCGGTCCCGGCGACCGATACGGTAAAGATCCGCGACTCCCGCGGATTCATTA
>JAGDAM010000207.1 GCA_017959485.1 Clostridia bacterium | reverse complement strand
TTACAGCGAGCGGATCTTTCCGTCGATACCCGGGGATATTTTCGCGCTCTTTCTGCCGGTCAACGGAGTCGGAAACAATATGAACATGACAGACGCCGCCGCTTTCGCGCGGCGCGTCGGAGCGAGATATACCGTTCCTTTCCATATCGGGATGTTCGACGAGCTTACCGCCGACGCATTCGAATGCGAGGGAAAGGTCGTACCCGTGATTTACAAGGAGATAAAGTTTTGAAAGTCACCGACGTTAAATGCATCATCGCCGACTGCTTCAGGACCAACTGGGCGTTCGTAAAGGTTTACACCGACGAGGGGATAGACGGAGTCGGCGAAGCGACTCTCGAATACAAGGAAAAAGCGCTCGCGGGAGCCGTAGAACATATCAGGGATTATCTCATAGGCAAAGATCCGACGAGGATCGAGGAGCATTTTCAGACGATCTACCGCGACGCCTACTGGCGCGGTGGACCGGTGCTGATGTCGGCGCTCTCGGCGGTCGAGATCGCCCTCTGGGACATACTCGGCAAGTCGCTCGGCGTCCCGGTGTACAAACTTCTCGGCGGGAAGATGCGGGACAGCGTACGCATTTACGCCAACGGCTGGTTCGCCGGCGCGACGAAGCCCGACGAGTTTGCGGCCAAAGCAAAGATCGCGAGGGAACGCGGCCTGACCGCTCTCAAGTGGGATCCTTTCGGCAAGTCTTTTATGAATATCTCGAACGCCGATCTCGATACCGCGCTCGAATGCGTGGCGAAGGTGAAGGAGGCGACCGAAGGGAAGGTCGATCTGCTCATCGAGGGACACGGACGGTTCAACGTTCCGACCGCCGTCACGATAGCGAAAAAGCTTCTGGAGTTCGGACCGACGTTCTTCGAGGAGCCGGTCCCGCCCGACAATCTCGACGCGCTCGCCGAGGTGAGATCGAAGTCGCCGGTGCCGGTATCGGCGGGCGAGCGGCTCTATTCGCTCCGCAATTTCCGCGATCTGTTCGAGAAACACGCCGCCGATTACGTCCAGCCCGACGTTTCGCACGCCGGAGGCATACTCGAGCTGAAAAAGATAGCCGCTATGGCGGATTCCTTCTATATCCCGTTCGCTCCGCACAATCCGTCGGGCCCGGTCGCCAACGCCGCGACTTTGCAGCTTGCGGCCTGCACGAACAACTTCTGCATTCTCGAGATAATGTACAGCGACGTCACCTGGCGCCGCGAGATCTGCGACGAGAAGCTTGAGTATAAAGACGGTTTCATCACAATTCCCGACAGACCGGGTATCGGCGTCTCGATCGACGAGTCCGAGTGCGCAAAGCATCCTTATCTGCCTCACACTCTCCGCCATTACACCGGCGCGCTGACCGACATCCGTTCGGCGGAAACCGCGTTCTTCTATTAAAACTGTTTTATCCCTGCGTAATTTGCCTTAGTCGGATTGCGCGGGGATTTTTTTCTTTTATTGAAATTGAAAAATCGGCTTGACAATATCACGGTATCGTGATATAATTTGATTAATATGACGCGGAGGTAATCAGAATGCCGGTGATTTCGAGATTTTACGGTATAAGCATCAGAATGTATTTTCAGCAGTCCGAGCACAATCCGCCGCACATACATGCCATTTACGGCGAGGATATGGCCGCGATAAATATCAGGAACGGAGATGTCATCGAAGGATATCTTCCTTCAAAAGCCCTGTCTTTGGTTCGGGAGTGGATTGAAATACACAGGAATCATTTATTACATATTTGGGAAACCCGGGAATTTGTTCCGGTGGCTCCTCTTGAATAAGGTGTAAGGGTATTTTTATGTTTCACAAGATTAAAACACTCGCGACTCTGCCGGATTACCGCCTATGCGTTCAGTTTGCCGAAGGTGTAACAAAAATATACGACGTTGCTCCTCTGTTCGATAAGTGGCCCGCTTTCCTTGAACTGAAAGAAGACCGCAATCTGTTTTTTGGCGCGGAAGTAGGGCCCGGCGGTTACGGGGTCGTTTGGAATGACGATATAGATCTGTCCTGCGATGAACTGTTCGCTAACGGAAAAACCGTACCGTCCCCCTTCGACGGCCTCATTGCTTTTACCGACGCCACGGAATTATGGTGTCTTAACGAAAGCACGCTTCGAAAAGCCATCGCTTACGGGAAGCTGGTTAACGGGATTGACGCGTGCAAGTTCGGCAAGCAGTGGGTTGTTACGGTTGCCGCTATGAGGCGTGAGTACGGGGAACCGCAAAACGGCGGTTAGTTCGTACGCGAACGCTTATACGAGTAGATATCAGAAAAAAGGGGCTGTAAAAAAGTCGGATTTTTTAACAGCCCCATTTTATTATTGGTTTGCAGTCCAAGGACGACTCAGCCGCCGTTACCGCGGTTTGCGGATTGGCAAAGACAAAGAACGACTCATCCACCGCTTCCGCGGTCCCCCTTCTCCCTCGGAGAAGGCAAATATCGATGGACTTTGGGATGTCACCAATATGCTTTGGACGAAATCAGTTCCCCTTCTTCCTCTCGACTTCATCCGCCAGTTTGCGGGCGGTTTTCGCCGCCAGCGCCAGCGCTTCGGGCCACAGATCCGGCGTGAATCTGTCGTAGAAGTGAAGCACCTCGAGATTCATCGGTCCTTTGTAACCGATTTTCGCCAACGCAGTCGTGAACGCGTCCCAGTCGTGCTTGCCGAGGAAGGGTAGCCAGTGGCGGTCTCCCTTGAAATCGGTGTCCTGGACGTGAAGCATAGTCATACGTTCGGGGCTCATTCCTTCGGCGAAGACGGCGGGATCCGAACCGCAGACCGCGGCGTGGCCTACGTCGAGGCAGACCCGGAAAAGGTCGCTCCCGAGCGAGTCGACGAAGCGGTTCATCCATTCGGCGGTGTGCTGCCTTCCGATAAACCGGGCGTTCGGCTTATCGTGCTTGAAGAGGTTTTCGACGCCGATATACAGTCCGAACTTTTCGGCGTAGGGAAGGAAAAGCCGCATAAAATCGCGGTTGATCGCATCGGCGTCGGGATCCGGCATATCGATAGGGCATCTCATCGTGTGGATAACAATCTGCGGGCACCCGATCCGCGCCGAGTATTCCATGCTTCTCACGACGCGCTGAAAAACGGGATCGCTCTCATCCGAGCCGATGGTACCGTAAGCGTATTTCAGTTCGGCGTGGCACTGCGGAAAAACTATACCCTGCCTTCCTGCGCAGTCTTTTATATCCGCGGCGATGAGTTCA
>JAGDAM010000206.1 GCA_017959485.1 Clostridia bacterium | reverse complement strand
TGCGTGGCGGTGATAGACTATCATAAGCCGGCCGCCCGGGCTGTAAAAGAAGGCGTGATGTCCGGGACCGTACACGCCGTTGGCCGGACACTGCGCAAGCACCGGACTCAGCTCGCAGCGTTCGAAGTCGCCGAGCGGGCTGTCCGACGTCGCGTATCCCACCGCGTAATAATGGCTGGTGTACCCGTTGCCCGAATAGGTCAGATAATATACGCCCTCGTGCTTGAGCATAAACGGACCCTCGGTCACCTTGCTCTCTTTCGTCTCCCATTTTGCCTCGGGCTTGATAATCTGCTTAGCCGGCCCGCACGCGAGCGTGTCGAGATTGACCTCGCACCCGTATATACCGTACTCCTTCTCTCCGAATCCGACGTAAAAGAGATATGTTTTTCCGTCGTCGTCGGTGAAGATGGTCGGGTCTATCGCACGGCTGTCGGTGACAAGATACGAATCGGATTCGGATTTAAAAGGTCCCTCCGGACTGTCCGCGAAGGCAATTCCGACGCGTTCGTTGACGGTATAGAGAAGCGCGTAGCCATTCTTCCCTCCCCGCTCGACGGCGTATACCTCCGGCGCCCAGAATCCCGCGGTCAGCGTCGGCTCTCCGTAAACGTCCGCGTTAACGAGGCAGAACCCGCGCTCCGTCCAGTGCGTCAGATCGTCTGACACCCAGACGCGGTATCCTTCCATCGGAGCGCTGGTCGAATAGAGATAATACCTGCCCGAATCGCAAAGGATGAACGGGTCGGCGCTCTCCTTCGCGGGATCGAGTATCGGATTCTCATAGACCGGTCCCGAGTATTCCGGAAGGTCGCTCAGCGAAATATCCGAAAAGACAACGTCCCCGGACGAACCGCAGTCGAAAATCACGGAGTTTGGCGCGCCATCTTTCCGGACCACGTCGAACCGCATCAAGTCGGGATCGTCCGGATCGTTCCCGAACGCAACCCTGACCGAATCGCGCCCGACGTCGAGCGTCACGCGGAAGGGCTCTCCCTCCTTAATATCGCAGGCGGTCGCGGTGCTGCCCGCGATGTCTCCGCGGTGCATCTGCCCGAGAGTCGCCTTGTGTTTCGACGTATTAAATGACAGACGGTACCCGTTATCCCGGTCGGCTGCCAGAAAATACACGGCGCCCGTCAGTCCCGGCTCGGCAGTCAACGTAAAAGCGATCCGGTAGTTATCCGCCTCCGGCTGAAGGAGCGCGGTGTTTTTCATACCCGCCGGCGAGCCCGCCGAAACTTTTCCGCCGCTCCACGCGGCTCCGCCTTCAAATATCATTCCGAACGGATCCTTTTCTCCGGTTTCGCCGGAGGAGATCTCTCCGGCCGCGGTACTGTCAACAGCCGTTCCCTCCGAGGGACTGACCGAGCCGCACCCGGCGGTCGTCAGAAGAGACGCGAACACGGCGCAAACGAGTTTTACGCGGCGGCGCGAAAAGAGCCGGCGGTAACCGTGCGTCGTACTATGCGTTATTGCCTCAGATCTCATGCTTTCTGCCGATCCGCTTCGATATCTCTTCGGCGTACCCGTCCGCCTCGGCGTCGGCGAGGATCGGGAACTCGACAAGCACCGATCCGTTGGCACGTGTGATCCGCAGATGACGGTATTTGGTGATGCCGGAATATCCGACCTTGTCGGTCTTCACTATCTCGCATCCGCCGAGATCACGGTAGGCGATCTCCTGAAAGAAGTCGGGAATCGGTCTCTCGGGCGATATAAGCGAGACTTCGCGCTCCCCGAGACAAATCGTTTCGGGCCTCAGGGCGAACGCCGAAAGCGAATAGACCGACGAACGGCTCTTGCCGTCGTAACCGCGTTTGTGAAGCGCGCGCTCTTCATCAAAGCAGAAAGTCCCGAACCAGACGGGTTCGAACTGCTCCGCGCGGCTTTTGATCTTCGTTCCGTAGGTTTGCTCGTATCTCAGCTTCGCGGCGTCAATCTTCTCGAATTTCTGCGTAAAATCCGCCCTGAACGCCTCGTCGAGGGGCGGGAGCTGATCGTCAATCTCGCTGTCCTTGATCTTGACGTTCGAGATTATAATCATCCCGGCGACCCCGGCGCCCGCAGCGGCAAGTCCTATCGGTACGAAATAATACCCTCCGAATCTCGAAAAACCGAGAAAGATGAAAACAAAGAGCCCGAGTGCGATAAGGGCAAACGACACGACGGTCGGCCACGCCGGGATCGACTGTGAAAAATATTTGGTGTTTCGCTCGTAGTTCATAAATACTCCCTCTTTCCGAACGGCGGAGAATGATTCGATAAAGCAATATATCAACGAATATTATATTCCCCACACGTGTTTATGTCAAGAAAGAAAAACGCGGGAGTCCTTTATCCGTTGCTTTTTCCGCAAAGCTGTAGTATAATCATAAGCGGAACGGGTCACAGGCCCGTCCGGGAGCAAAAATCTTACTCACGTACGAAGGAGAAAAAATGAATGAGTAAACAGATGAGTGAGTCCGGCGCCTCCGGAAAACGGAAAACCGTCCTCGTCGCTGTCGCCGTGGCAGTCTGCCTCCTTCTGCTGATCGCTGCCGCCGCGATTATACTGTCGAAATGCCGCCCGTCGGACGGCGATGGTACCGACACCCTCCCCGACACGTCGGCCGTCACCGAGCCCGCGAGCGACTGGGACCGCGCGACGCTGAAATGGAAAGCGGGAACCGAGGTCGAGTTTGAAGTTCGGGTCAGGCCCGGGGTCGAATACTCCCTCAGTCCGACCGATCACGACAAATGCGACTTTGTTTCGGGCGGCGGAGATCTGATTCATCTTGAGATTCAGGGGCTGATATACGAGACCGGTTTCGACCAGCTTGTGGCCTTTCTCAAATCCAAAAATCCCCAAAAACTCGCGGTGGGCAAAAGCACGCAAACTATAATATCCGTTTATGACGAGACGCGGGTCGAGTTGATTTTCAAGCTGACGGAGACAGAGTGTCTGACCGCGATCGCGAAAGACCCTGCTGCCGCGGAAGAATTCTTCTCGGACGTGATGATACGGGTCAGCGGAAAAGACTATGAGCCCCTCGGCTCCGACGAAGAGTATGATATTGTATGCGATACAGACGGAGGCGGTGAAACGGACACGGATAAAGTCGGCAGGATCTTTGTCTGGGAAAAGCCCGGCTTCGGCGGCAAGTTTACAATTATTCTCTTTGACGACGGACGTTATCAGTATTCGGTCGGATTCTTGTCAAGCTATGTCGGAGCCGGAACCTGGACCGAGGATAACGGCACGGTTACACTGCGCGAAACGAGCGGTCATGACAAAGTTTTCAAGTTTGCCAAAAAAGACGACGGACTTGCGTTTATCGCGGACGGTTCGAGCCGGTTTATGTACGTTACTGTTGAAGACGGAGACATGTTTCTGCCGTAAGGCAGGCAGCCCGGCGTCAAACCGCCGCCGGATCGGGAAGCTTTTCACTGAACGCAGACATTAATTTCACGATTAATTTCACGAAACGTTTTTTTGAGGTGTAAAAATGAGCGGAATCAAAGCGGATTTTTCGAAAATCGCCGGTATTATTAAACCGATGAACGCCGTCAACAACGGCCCGAAAAGAAAAAAGCAGGACCAGCAGAGCGACAACGAGGACAGCTACGCGGCGCTCCGCGTCCCTTACGCGAGAACCCACGACAGCGCTCACTGCCACGACTACGGAGGCCCGTACACCGTCGATATCACCGGTATATTTCAGGATTTCAGAGCCGACGAAAACGATCCCGCCTCGTACGACTTCGGCAACACCGACGAGTATCTGTCGCGCATAATGAAGGCCGGCACGAAGGTCTTCTACCGTCTCGGGCAGAGCATCGAACACACGATAGTCAAGCACGGCACCCTGCCTCCCGCCGACTTTCGCAAGTGGGCAAGGATATGCGAGCATATAATCCTCCATTACAATTACGGCTGGGCCGGCGGATTCAATATGGGGATCGAATACTGGGAGATCTGGAACGAGCCGGATCTCGATCCCGACGATTCGCCCAACAAACGCTGCTGGGGCGGAACCAAGGCGCAGTTCTTCGACTTCTACGAAATCGCCGCGAAGCATCTGAAAAGCCGCTTCCCCGAGCTGAAAATCGGCGGTCCCGCGAGCTGCGGGCGGCTCGACTGGTCGGAGGATTTCCTTGCCGAAATGCAAAAAAGAAAAGTCCCGATCGACTTCTTCTCCTGGCATATTTACGCCAAACGTCCGGAAAAAGTCCCTGAGCAGGCCGCGAGATTCAGACAGATGCTCGACAGACACGGATACCGTGACACCGAGAGCATACTCAACGAGTGGAACTACGTAAAGGACTGGACCGACAACTGGATCTACAGTCTCGGCGTTGAACGGGGACAGAAGGGCGCGTCGTTCGCGACCGCGGTCGTGTCGCTCTGCCAGTACGAAGCCGTCGACATGCTGATGTACTACGACGCGAGACCGGGAGGAATGAACGGACTGTTCGACGAGACGTCGCTCAAGCCGTCGTATACGTATTATCCCTTCTTCGCGTTCGCGGATATGAGAGAACTCGGAAAGGCCGCCGAACTGTCCGCCGAAGCGCCGCTTTACGCCGTCGCCGCGACCGACGGAAACGCCTCGGCGGGACTGCTTCTGACCTATTATCTCGATCAGGACGACGCCGGACCGATCTTCGCCGACCTCGATCTCTCTTCTCTTCCCTCGGGCGCGAGATTTGAGATTCACCGCCTGTGCGGAGGAGACGAACTGATCCTCGCCGGCCGCGTCCCCGCCGAACCGCTCTGCCTCTCGCTGAAAGTCAACCTGTTCGACGTACTGTATTTCAAGGTCCTGCCCGTGGAGTGAGACAGCGCACCCGGGAATGGCCCGCGAAAGCGGTGGATTTCCAATTTGCCTTCCCCATTTTGGAGAAAGTGGACCGCGAAAGCGGTGGATTTCCAATTTGCCTTCCCCATTTTGGGGAAGGGGGACCGCGGAAGCGGTGGATGAGGCGAATCGATACTGCTTT
>JAGDAM010000205.1 GCA_017959485.1 Clostridia bacterium | reverse complement strand
TTGAGCCGGCGCTCGTAATCGAGGCCTTTGTCCTCTTCTCCCGCCCTTGTTCTGTTGAGTTCTTCTATTTCCCCGCTGCCCTCGGCAAGAGCCGAAAGGCACTCGTCGAGATGAGCCCGGAGTTCCTCCTGCGAGGCGAGGGCGGATTCTCTTTCGGCCTTTCTCGCCTCCGAATCGGCGAGCAGCGACGCACTCTTTTCGCGGGAGAGAGCGGCCAGCGCCCTCAAGCTTTCGACGTCGCGGCGCGCCTCGGATATTCTGACCGTCAGCGCGGCCGCCTCTTCCGACAGGCGCTCGCGTTCGGCCGCCGCGGCGTTTCTTCTCGTTTCGGCTTCCAGCCGGTAGGCGTCGAGTTCGTCGGCGCGCTGCGAGAGTTCGCGGCGTCTCGCGCGGAGCGATTCGAGTTCGGTGCCTCTCGCCTCCTTTTCGCTGTCGGAGGCGGCAAGGTCTCCCCTGATCTTTTCGAGCAGTTCGCGGTCGGCGCGAAGCGTCTCGCGCTGCTTTTCAAGCTTGGCGCGTTCAACCGCGGCGAGCTTTTCGACAAGCAGTCTCTCGCTGTCCATAGTCCCTATCCGGGCCTCGAGAGAGCCGAGTTCTTTATCGAGTTTTTCCGCGCGGGCGACCGTCTCCGAAAGCCGCTTGTCGGTCGCGGCGAGGTCTCCCTCCATCCGCCTGATGTCGTCGGCGCGGGTGAGTATTCCGCTCCCCGCCCTGACCGATCCTCCGGTAAACGAACCGCCGCGGTTGATCAGCTGTCCGTCGGCGGTTACGGCGCGGACGCTGTATCCAGTCTTTTTAGCCATAGCGGTGGCGTTTTCGAGGGTATCGAAAACCACCGTGCGCCCGAGCATCGAAGACAAAATGTTTTTGAATTTTCCGTCGCAGGAACAGAGTTCCGACGCCACACCTATATATCCGCGGCAGCCGGCGGCAATCTCCATTTCTCTTGTCGGAGCGCTTCCCCTGACCGACGTCAGCGGATAAAAGGTGGCGCATCCGGCGTTGTTCCGGCGAAGCCAGTAGATGGCTGCGTGGGCAGTCTCCTCGTTTTCGACGATTATGTTCTGGATCTGCTGTCCGAGAGCGGTCTCTACGGCGGTAACGTATCTTCCGTCGACGCTGATGACCGACGAAACGGGACCGTATATCCTGCCGTCGGGCGAGAGCGAACCCTCGCGCACCGCGCGCATCACCGCGCGGACGCTTCCCTGATAGCCCTCGAAATGCTCTTCCATCCGGCGCAGGGCTTCTATCCTGCCCGAAAGGGTGTCGCGCGCGACTCTGAGTTCCCGCGATTCGGAATCGGCGGCGTCCCGGGACGCGGTCAGCGTCTCGGCCTGCGCCCGCTCTTTCGCGAGCGCTCCCTCGAGCGTCAGCTGCCTGATCTCATACTGCCTGATTCTTTCTTCGCTCTCGCCGCACTCGGCCTCGTGCGCCTGCGCGGCGGCTTCGCGCTCGCTGAGATCGCGTCTCGCGCCCTCTTCGCGGGTCTCTTCCTCGGTGTCGGACCTGCCCAGCAGCTCGATCCTCGCCTCGGTGTCGGAAAGCTCGGCGCGGCAGGCGCTGACTTCGTCGAATGCGGAAGCGAGCGCCGCGGCGATTCGGTCGGCCTCGGCCGCCGAAGCGGCGGAAGCGTCCCGCCGTCTTTTTTCCTCAAGCGCCAGGCGATCGATCTCGGCGAGGAGCTTTTCGGCTTCCTCTTCCCTGGCCGCGGCGTTTTTCTTTTCCTCCTCCGCGGAACCCGCGAGCGCCCGGGATTCGTTCCCGGCGCGTTCGGCGGCTTCGGTCAGATGGTCTATCCGCGTCCTCGCCACTCTTATTTCGGCGTCGAGTTCGTGGTTTTCCCCCGTCCTCTGCCTTATCCTTTCGACGATGGCCGAGGCGTCCCTGCGCGATTCGGCGAGCAGCTGCTCGAGGCGGTCGGACTGCGCGGCGAGGCCGGACAGTTCCTCCGCGTTCTCCTCGAGCTCCCGGTCGGCGGCGGCGCCCTCGGCTTCGGCGGCGGCTATGTCGCGCCTGTATTTTTCGGTATCGTAGAGCCAGAGACGGACGTCCGCCTCCTTCTTTATCTCGCTGTATTCGACGAATCTCCTCGCGCGTATGCTCTCGCGCTGGAGAGAGGCGAGATGCCCCTGCATGATCGTCTGCGCGTCGCGGAGACGTTCGATATTCTGGTTGGCGGCGTCGAGTTTGCGTTCCGCATCGTTTTTGCTGTGACGGTGTTTCGCGATTCCCGCCGCGTCCTCGAATATTTCGCGCCGGTCGTCGCTCTTCTTTGAAATGATCTCGGCGATCCTTCCCTGCTCGATGATCGAGTAACCGTTTCTGCCGATACCGGTGTTGAGGAACATCTCGTAGATGTCCCGGAGACGCACTTCGCGGCGGTTGATGAAATACTCGCTCTCACCGCTTCGGTGATAGCGCCGGGTGACGGTTATTTCGTCGTACGGCACGTCAATCCGTCCGTATTCGGAGGAGTTGTCGAAGGTCACCGACACTTCGGCGTAGGTCATCGGCTTTCGGCTGTCGGATCCGCCGAAGATGATATCCTCCATCTTGCTCCCGCGCAGACTCTTCGAGGAAATCTCTCCGAGAACCCAGCGCATGGCGTCTGCGATGTTGGATTTTCCGCTTCCGTTCGGTCCGACGACGACGGTCGCGCCTTTTTCGAAGGTCAGCTTCGTCCGGTCGGGGAATGATTTGAAACCCTGCAGTTCTATCTGTTTAAGGTACATCTTTTGCCTTTAAATAACGTTATCTTAAGCTATTGTTATATTATAACCTATCAAATCGCTTTTTTCAAGGATTTTTACCCTTGACGTCCCGTATTTTTCGCAGAGGCGCCTGATATTGTCCCTTTTCTGCCCGACCGCCTTGGAAACCGATCCGGGAGAAACGAAAAAGGTTATTTCGCGCGCTCCGGCAAGACCCGCCTTCTCGATCGCCTCGCACTCCCTGCGGAAAAAGACTTCCGACATGCTCATCTCGCCGATTGCGGGATGAGACGCTCCGGCAAAAACCTCGTCGGGCGACGCGAGATTCTCGGAAGCGCAAAGTCCGACCCGCAAAAGCTTAACGCCGCGCGCGTCGAAAATCGCGATCAGATCGGCGCACCGCGAGGCCGCCTCCCGGTTTCCGATCGGACGGTATTCGCCGGATTTTGCCATCGCTTCGAGACGGGTATGCCTGAAAACGACTGTCGGATATATTCTCGCTCCCGAGCAGCCGAAGGAGCAGATGTCCTCCGCCGTCTTCCGCTCGTTTTCCGGAGTCGAGAGCGGGAGTCCGACCATCATCTGCCCGACGCAGTCGAGCCCGGCTTCGAGGACGGTCCGGCAGGCGTTCCGGCTGTCGGCAGCCGAGTGACCTCTCCCGGACGCTTCGAGCACGGCGTCGTCGGTGCTCTGAATCCCGAGTTCCACCGTTCCGACGCCGTATTCCTTCAAAAGACGGACGGTGTCAGCGTCGATATAGTCCGGGCGGGTCGAGCATCTGACCGAGGTCGCCCTGCCGGTCTCGAGATATTCGCACGCCGCGGTCAGCAGGCGTATCATAAGTCCGCGGTCGATACCGGTGAAGGAGCCGCCGAAAAACGCGATTTCCGCCGTTTCTCCCTCCCGAACGTCCGCCATTGCGCGCCGGAGCCCCCCGAGCGCTTCTTCCTCATCAAAAAACCGTCTGCCCGAGATTGCTCTCTGGTTACAGAAGACGCAGTCGTTCGGGCAGCCGAGGTGTGGTATGAATACGGGGAGATTCTTGTGGCGGGGACGTCCCTCTCCTCTCATGATCTGATGACCCCGCAGCGGACGAGGGCTTCGCGGGCGGCCATCTGTTCAGCTTCCTTCTTGGTTTTGCCGCGTCCGGTGCCGAAAACGTTCGAGTCTATCCTCGCTTCGACCGTGAAGACCTTGTCGTGGTCGGGTCCCTCTTCGCCTATCTCGACGTATTCGAGCATTTCCCCCTTGGGATCGCTCTGGACCATCTCCTGGAGCATGGTCTTGAAATCCGCCCCGTTCCGGCCTCCGAGCAGCGACGCGAGCCGTTCCTGAACGGCAGGCATCAGAAAGCCCGAGACCGCGGCTTCGGCGGCGGCGCCGGTCCCCGCGTCGAGATAGACCGAGGCGATCAGCGCCTCGTAGGCGTCGGCAACCGAAGACCTCCGGGTGCGCGCGCCGGACTTCTCCTCCCCCTTGCCGAGGATGAGAAAGCTCCCGAGCGATATCCTTCCGGCGTATTCGAAGAGCGCGCGCTCGCATACGAGTTCCGCGCGCAGCCGGCTGAGTTCCCCTTCGGAAAGCGCGGGACGGCTTTCAAAGAGAAACCTGCTGACCAGCACCGACAGGACCGAATCCCCGAGGAACTCGAGCCGCTCGTTGCAGGGACAGACCGCGATGCCTCCGTGCTCGCCCGAGAAGGAGGCGTGAGTCATTGCCTCGCGCAGAAGCGACATGTCTGCAAACCGGTATCCGATCAGCTCTTCGAGCGACGCGCCGCCGGCGGTGCCGTTGTAATTATCGTAATATTCCTTACTGTTTATCATTGCGGTATTGACTTAATTCCCGGTTTCGGATAAGCCGGAAACGGCCTTTCCGTTTCTGTCGCGGTAGAGCGGAATCGGGGACGTAAAGACCGGATTCTCATCCGATTCGATACTCCCGAGCCGCTTCGCGATGTTGTAAATCGTGTGTGACGAGGCGTATGAGACCGCCTGCCCGACCGCGTTCTTCACCGCCCGGGCGTCGGAGGACCCGTGGGCTTTGATCACCGCCCCGGCGATGCCGAGAAGCGGCGCTCCGCCGTACTCTCCCGAGTCGAACCTGCGGCGCAGAGCGGAAAGTTTTTTCTTCACGAGCAGTCCGGAGACTTTTGTGACGGTGTCGGCCGAAAACAGTTCCTTCAGCGTCGAAACGGCGAACCGTCCCATTCCCTCGTAGCTTTTCAGAAGGATATTTCCGGTAAATCCGTCCGCCACCACGACGTCTGCGACGTTCTCGGGGATCCTGTCGGCTTCGACGTTCCCTATAAAATTGACCTCATGCGAGGCGCGGAGAAGTTCGTTGGTCTTTACGTAAACCTCGGTTCCCTTGCAGTCCTCCGAACCGTTGTTGATGAGTCCGACGCGCGGTCTTTCGACGCCGAAAAGCTCGCCGTAATAGATGCTTCCCATCAGCGCGAACTGCGAAAGATAACTCTCGTTCACGTTTATGTTGGCGCCGGCGTCGAGCAGCAGAACCGGATTCGCGAACGGAAGAATGCCGGCGATCGCCGGACGTTTTATTCCTCTTATCTTCCGGACGATAAGCGTGGCCCCGG
>JAGDAM010000204.1 GCA_017959485.1 Clostridia bacterium | reverse complement strand
GGCCGTTACCGCACCCGAAAAGCAGGCTGGGACCGACGCCGCGCGTTCGGACGCCGGCAAAAAGAAGGATGCCGGTAAAAAGACCGACGCCGGCAAAAAGACCGCCGCCGGAAAAAAGTAAACGGCCGACGCCTCGCCGCGCCGCGAAAAGCAGCCGGTTTCCAGAACGGCCGGAGAAAGATTCGAGTCCCGTCTTTCCGCGTCGACCGCAAAGTCGCAGGACGGACAGAAGAAGGATCAGCAGAAACGCGCCGAACGTCCGCAGAAGCGCCACGGAATCGAAGTGCGCGAGCGCACCGAAACCGGGACTCCCGGCGACGTCGTCTCGGTCGAAAAAGCCAAAAAAGTCGTCGACACCCGCGGAAGCGGAGCGAACGTCGACCTTTCAAAATACGATGAAAAGCTTGACGCCTTCGTCCCCGACACTGTATCCGACACCCGCGGAAGCAGTCATCGCGTAAAGAAGACCGGCTCCGCCGACCAGCAGTCGACCGACGACAGAGGACGTCAGGGGCAGCAGTCGGGCAAATCGCCGCAGAAGGGACAGCAGCGCGCTCCCCAGAAGGGAGACCCGCGCAGGGACGGCCGCGGAAAGACGCAGCAGGACAAGGGCCCTCAGGGCAAAAAGCACAGAGGCGCTCCCGTCCAGCCGCCCCAGCCGATCAAGAAACAGCCGGTTAAGGCGACGATCCCCGACGAGATTTCGGTCGGAGCGTTCGCCCAGAAGATAAAAGTCACCGCCCCCGAGGTCATTAAACGCCTTATGGCGATGGGAATGATGGTGACCGTCAACCAGACTATCGACTTCGACACCGCCTTCCTTATCGCCGACGAGCTCGGCGCCGAGGTTACGAGAGAGGTCGTCGTCTCGATAGAAGAAAAACTGTTCAGCGAGGGATCCGAGGCCGAATCGGAAGAAAACCTCAAGCCGAGAGCACCGGTCGTCTGCGTCATGGGACACGTCGACCACGGCAAGACCTCCCTTCTCGACGCGATCAGAAACACTCACGTGACTTCCGGCGAGGCGGGCGGCATCACTCAGCACATAGGCGCCTACCGCGTCAAAATACACGGCAAGGAGATTACCTTCCTTGATACGCCCGGACACGAGGCCTTCACCGCGATGCGCGCGAGAGGAGCCATGGCGACCGATATCGCCATCCTCGTAGTTGCCGCCGACGACGGTATCATGCCTCAGACGGTCGAGGCCATCAACCACGCCAAGGCCGCGGGAGTCGAGATAATCGTCGCCATAAACAAGATGGACAAACCGGGAGCCAATCCCGAGGCCATCAAGCAGGAACTCACAAAATACGAGCTGGTCCCTGAAGAATGGGGCGGCGACGTTATGTGCGTGCCGGTGTCGGCGGTCAAAAAGACCGGCATCGACGACCTGCTCGAGAGCATCCTCGTTCTCGCAGAACTCAAGGATTACAAGGCAAACCCGGACAGACGCGCGAAAGGCATCGTGATCGAGTCACGGCTTGACCGCGGACGCGGCCCGGTCGCGACCGTCCTCATTCAGAACGGAACGCTGCACCCGGGAGACATAGTCATTGCCGGCACCTGCGTCGGACGCGTCAGAGCGATGGCCGACCACACCGGACGCGCGGTAAAAGCCGCTCCGCCCTCCATGCCGGTCGAAATCACCGGACTTGACGACGTCCCGACCGCCGGAGACGAGTTTAACGCGGTCGAAGACGAGAGAATGGCGAGAGAACTCGCCGCCTCCCGCCGCGACAAGGCAAAGCAGGACTCCTTCAGAACGACTTCCAAGGCAAACCTCAACGATCTGTGGAATCAGATCCGCGAAGGCGTCAAAAACCTCAACATCATCGTCAAGGCGGACGTCGGCGGCTCCGCGGAGGCAGTCAAACAGTCGCTTGAAAAACTATCGAACGATGAGGTCAAGGTACACGTAATCCACGCCGCCGCCGGAGGAATCACGGAGAGCGACGTTATGTTCGCCGCCGCGTCCGACGCGCTCATAGTCGGATTCAACGTCCGTCCCGACCGGTCCGCGCTCGATTCAGCCGAGAGACAGGGCGTCGAAATCAGAACCTACCGCGTCATTTACGAATGTATCGACGAAATTGAGGCGGCCATGAAGGGTATGCTCGCCCCGAAATTCCGCGAAAACCTGCTCGGTCACGCCGAGGTCAGGCAGGTCATTCACGTTCCGAACGTGGGATTCATCGCCGGCTCCTACGTGCAGGACGGCAAGATCACCCGGTCGGCTCAAATCCGAGTGGTGCGCGACGGCGTCGTCATCTACGAAGACAAGATCGCGTCGCTCCGCCGCTTCAAGGACGACGTCCGCGAGGTAGCCCAGGGATTTGAATGCGGTATCGGACTCGAAAAATTCAACGACCTGTCCGTCGGAGACGTTCTCGAGGCCTTCGTGATGGAAAAGATAGCCGCGGAATAATCCTCATACGCAATAATCGACCGACATAAAAAAGTCAACACTTTATTAACAAATTGTTAATAAAGTGTTGACTTTTTGTTAATTATGCGGTATAATATACCCGACAGCCCGGAATAATCTATAAGAAAGTGAACAACGTATGAACAAAGAGATTAAAGTGCTCCGCGTGGAGCCGGGGCTGCCGCCGGTCGAAAAGACGATTGAGTCGGGTCTGCAGTCGCTCCAGCACGAGGTCGGCGGGTATATCGAATGCGTCTATCCTTTCGAGGACGACGTGGTGCTGATCGTTAATGAGGAGGGAAAGATAAACGGACTGCCGCTCAACCGTTCCCTGCGCGACGACGAGGGAGAGATCTACGACGTGATCGCCGGAAGCTTCATAGTGGCGGGAATCACCGAGGATTCCTTCTGCTCGCTCGACAGCGTGCTGACCGAGAAATACCTAAAGCTTTTCAGATATCCTGAGATCTTCGTCTCGATAGACGGAAAGATAGCCGCCCTTCCGGTACGCGAATAGGGCGGACGCGGACACGGGCGGATTACAGATCCAGCTCGGACAGCGACGTCTTCATTCCGCCGGCACGTATCGCGGCGCGCAGCGCGGCGATG
>JAGDAM010000203.1 GCA_017959485.1 Clostridia bacterium | reverse complement strand
GCTCCGATAAGCCGCCGCATGGCGAAGGCGGCAGTCTTCGTCGGGAGAGCCGGCTCGTAGCTTTCGATGATCTCACCCGGCGTTTTTTTATTCGTTTCATTAATTCGATTAAGGCCAAAAAAGCTGCAAAAATGCGGCGAATGGCAAAATTGCCGCTTCGCGGCAGCTAAATTAAATTCGCCGTTATAGCTCGGCGAAGCCGAATTTTGCTCGGCGAAGCCGAATTTAGCTCGGCGAAGTCGAATTTAGCTTCGCCGGAACGGCGAATTTAGCTGGGGCTGTAAAAAAAGTCCGACTTTTTTTACAGCCCCTCTATTGCTTAATAATTATTCGAGTCCCAGAGCGGCTCTCACCACGTCGGGCTTGTTGGTGATGACGGCGTCGCAGCCGAGAGCGGCAAGCTTTTTCGCTTTTTCGGGACTGTCGACCGTCCAGGGATGAACTCTGATTCCGAGGGCGTGGCACTTGTCGACGTATCCCTCGTAGAGGTCGATCTGGTTGTCGCGCGGATGAACGGCTTTGGCCGGGATATTGGCGGTGTAGTCCCAGGCGTTTACCATATTGAAGCCGTAAAGCGGAGCCACGAAGGCGTCCGGCTCGGCGCGGAGCATTCTCGCGAGCTGCTCGTGGTCGAAGGATGAATAAATCACGGCGTCGGTCATCTTGCATTTTCTCGCAAGCGCGGCAAGCGCGGCGGGCATTTCGGGATCGGCGGATTTAATCTCGACGTTGACGACCATTCCGGTGCGGCGGCAGAGATCGAACAGCGCTTCCATCGTCGGAATTCTCGTTCCCTTGAAATCGGGGGAGGTCTTTATTCCGGCGTCGAAAACCTGAAGCTCTTCAAAAGTATAGTCGGTGACGAGTCCCTGTCCGTTGGTCGTTCTGTCGAGCTTCGAGTCGTGCAGAAGCACGATGGTTCCGTCTTTCGTGAAATGAACGTCGGTCTCCACGCCGTCGGCGTGCATTTTGGCCGCGAGTTCAAAGGACGGGAGGGTGTTTTCGGGCGCGTAGGCTCCCGGCAGACCGGAGAGCGCGCCGCAGGCGCCTCTGTGAGCCCAGACAAGAGTGCGTTCGGTAAGTGTTTTTGCCATATCGTTATCCTTTCTTCCTGCGCGGAGCCCGGACGGGGACGCGTAAAACGGTGGTTTTTTTATTTCTTTTTCTCGGCCATCTCGGCGCGAAGTTCGCAGACGGCCGCCTCGAGCGCGGCAATCTGCTGCGCGACGGGGTCGGGATCGTGCAGATGGTCGAGCTCGGCGTCGATAATTTCTTCGGGGCAGACCCTCTTCCCCTCTCTGCGCACGACGCGCGCCGGAATACCGACGGCCGTGCAGTTTTCGGGAATATCCTTCAGCACGACGGCTCCCGCGGCGATTTTTGAGTTGGCGCCGATCTCTATCGGCCCCAGCACCTTGGCTCCGGCGCCGATCATCACGTTTTCCGCCAGCGTCGGATGACGCTTCCCGACGTCCTTTCCGGTTCCGCCGAGAGTCACTCCCTGATAAATCGTGCAGTTGTCCCCGATCTCGGCAGTCTCGCCGATGACGACTCCGGCTCCGTGGTCGATAAACAGCTTCTTTCCGATGGTGGCGCCCGGGTGAATCTCGATCCCGGTCAGAAATCTCGCCGCCTGGCTTACCGCTCTGGCGGAAAAATATCTTTTTCCGAGATAAAGCTTGTGCGCGACGCGGTAGGCAAGTATCGCGTGCACGCCCGAGTAGAGCAGGAGCGCCTCGACGTTCCCTTTGGCTGCCGGGTCCCGCTGTCTTACCGCCTCGACGTCGTCGGCGATCTCATCCCGGATGGCGCGAACGGTTTGTGCGACGCCGTTTTTGGGGGAGCCGCCGGCCCTGCGCGGAAACAGATCTACCGTCTTTTCGTATCCGCGGCTTTCGTTTTTTATTACCAGCTGATATCTTTTCATGTTTTTACGTCCCGACGTCAGTCCGCGAGTCTCGCGACTGTTTCTTTGTCAAGTTTGTATGCTCTGTTTTGGTAGTTTTCGCTCCATATACAGAGGGTTCCGTAGGGCTTCGCCTCGTAGTTGACGTCTCCGTTATAGTAGAAATCGACGTAAATCGCGGCGAGCGAGTCTAAATCCGGAAGATCTTTGAAAACCAGCCGGCGGTAACAGTATCTGTTCTTTTTTTGGGAAAGGACGGTGACCGACGGGATTCTCACCGTCTCTCCCTCTTCTCCGTCGGCGCCCTTCAGAACCGCCCTGACCGAAACATCGTACCAGTCGAGGTCGGGATCGGGGTCGAAGCCGAGTTCATAATCCCTCGAGAGCGAGGACAGCGTCGACAGATTGTATCTGAAAGTGACCTGCGCCTGTCTCGCGGACGGGAAAAGAACCTCGTCTACCAGTGCGAAATAGCCGTAGTTTCCCGGGAACCCGGTCTCTTCGTCGGATTTTTCGTCGGTAATGTTGCGGCGGTTGTTTTCGCGCTGATAAACGGCAAAGGGCGGCTTATCTTCAGCCGGGTCGGCGAGATAGGCCGCGTAAGCTTTTCTCAGCGTCGAATCGACGTCGACCTTCTTCATTGACGAAGGCGTGCCGGACGAAAACATCCGCCAGAAAAGCATTGCGTTTATTAAAATAATCGTGGACCAGAAGATCAGCTTAATCGTCTTTCCGAGAATTCTCCAGAAAGGCTTTGCCTCCGGGCCCCTTTCCTCAGAATCGTTATAATCTTCCGGGTCTTCAAAAAAACCAGCCATATGTCCCGACTCCGCCTCGCATTGCCGAAGCTCAAGTGAATAGTTATATTAATTTTAATATAACTTTGCGATAAAGTCAAGAAAATTTGGCGTAATACCTGCTCCGGACCGTGAGCGGAAGCTCAAGAGTAAGTATCCGAAGGCTTCCGAGGCAGACCGGTATCTTTAAAACGAAGGACGCCCGGAGCCGGACGCGTTCGCCTTCGTCCAGAGTTACGGCGGGCAGGGAAATCTCCCTGCCGGAACCGTCCCGACCGACCGGATAAAATCCGTCGGACGACGGCGAGTCGCCGAACCGTTCCTCAAAAGAGCGCTTCATTGAAACGGCTGCTTCCCCGGTATAGCGGTCGCTGCCGTCGGTAAGAGACAGATAGCCGGAAACCGCCTCGCTCACGACGGCCCCGTCGAGCATCAGTTTTATTTCTTTTTTCAGGTCGTCCGCGACCGACAGCGCTTCCGCGAAAAAGAGCACCGCCGAAAAGAAAAGACATACGCAGATCAGAATGACGCAGGTCCGGACGTATCCCTCGGCGCGGCGGTCGCGGAACAGCTTTGGGTCAGGACAATGCCGCGGCGTTCGGCGCTCGCGCGCCGGCGGCTCTTTCGGCGCTCTCATTTCCAGTACACCTCGGATATTCCCGACGCGGACGCCGAAACCGAAAGAGGTATCGCAAAAACCCCCGACCCCGCGACCGACGTCCCGCAACTGACGGTCAGCCGGATTATTCCGCCGAGCTGAACCCGGCCGGACTCCCCGATGAACTCGCTGCCTTCAAAACTGTAGGATACCGAATCGGGATCCAGACCCTGTTTCGCGGACAGCTCTTCAAACCGCGTGCCGATATCCTCCGGCACCCCGCCGGACGCCGCGGCTTCGGCGATGAGCTCGTCGCAAAGCCGG
This sequence comes from Clostridia bacterium, assembly GCA_017959485.1. The sequence goes on along the minus strand of JAGDAM010000203.1, from coordinate 1,026 downwards.
TTGAGATTCTGTTTCAGCAAAAGAAGAGAAAAGACGTTGACGGCGAGCGCGACGAAAAGCATCACGACAAGGCCCGAGACGACGGTCCCGAGATAGCTCGCCTCGGCGCGGCGGTCACGCAGCAGCGATTTGTCCGGCTTCAAAATACTTTTAATCCGCTTCATCCGAAAATCACCCCTATCGAGCGCATGACTTCTCCGCCCAGAACCACCGTGTAGATCAGAAAAACGCAGACAAGCAGCGAAAAGGAGAGCGCTGCAATCTTTCCGGGAGTCCTTTTGGCAAACCGGAGAAGCGCCTGACGGCGGGCGTCGGAGAGACGCGCCTCAAGAGCCGTCCAGTATCCCGCGGGATCGTTTCCGTCAAGCACCGCGGACAGCCCTCTCACCACCTCGGACAGCGACTGGCTTCCGACGCGGGTCTCGAGCCGCGACAGCGCCTCGTGAGCGCTTCCCGACTGCATATCCGCGACCGTGACGTCAAGCTCCGCCTTCAGCTCGGGGCCCGCGTTCTTTCTGTAGGAATTGAGAATCGTAAGCACGTCGCGCGTCCCGCGGAGCGAAGTCCCGATCCGCGCCGCGAGCATGGGCAGTTCGTATTCGATTGCCTCGCGCCGCGCCCTGATAAGCCGGCGGGGCCGGCTCAGTGCGTCCATAAAGATTCCCGGAATCACCGCAAAAACAACCGGGAGAAAAATCGGAGCGAATACCGCCGCAGGTACCGCGGCGGCGAGCGGGATCGCCGCTCTCACGAGGCATTCGGCAACAAACTCCTCGGGTGTAAGACCTGCGGCCGCCGCCTTAAGTTCGGATTCGAGCCGTTCGCGCCTTCCGGCGTTGAGCTTTACGCCCTTTGCGACAAAGCGCGTCACTCGGACGGCTATGAGATCGATCCGGCCGCTTTTCTCCGATGCCAGAGCTCTTTTTATATCGCGTTTTATCGAGGCGGAGGTCCGTGCGGAAGGCAGCCGGAAAATGTCCGCCAAAATCAGCCAAAGACCGGTCCCCGCCGCCCCGGCCCCCCCCG
>JAGDAM010000202.1 GCA_017959485.1 Clostridia bacterium | reverse complement strand
CCGCGGCTTCCCGGCTTCGAACCAGCCGAGGACCTCCCCGCAGAGCGCCGTTTTCTCTCCGATCCCGTCAAAAGCGTCAAGCGCCGCTGCGATTGCCGAAAGCGCGGCGTGATATCCGCTTCCCGGGTCTCTCGCCGGCTCGCCCCAGCCGCCGACAGTGAAGAGCCGCGCCGGACGGGAAAAATCGAAAGGTTCAGTCAGCGCGACGCCCATGGAGCCGGTCCCGGCGACCAGAAGGGCGGCCGGCTGACCGCGCGAAAAGGCGTAAAGCGCCGTGAAAACGTCGCTTTTTGAAAATATCGCCGCTTCCGGCGCCGATACTTTTACCGCAAGTTTAATAAACTCTTCTCCGGGAGAGGTGTCGGAATCTTCCACCGAAGGATCTCCCACCGAGACCGCGGCAATGCTGTCGTCACTCCCGAGACCGAGAGAAGCGATACCTTTTTCGAGTTCGCGCGCGGCAGCCGGGACGCCCATGGAAAGCCAGTGTATGCTCCCGCATACGGCGGACGCGACCGGCTGAAGCGTGTCGGCGTCAAGAGCGGCGAGACGCGTCTTCGTTCCCCCGCCGTCGGCTCCGATAATTATCCTGCGCATGGCACACCTCCGTTTACGCCGGGGCAATCAAAAAACGTTAAGGCAATACCGTAGATTTCCGAAAAACGGATTCACTCGGTACGTCTTAACGTCATTATATCTCATTTCGCGGGATATTGCAATATCATCGCGGAAGATTACGAAAAAACAAACGTGACAGGAGGCCGCGGTCCGCCTCACCCGCCTCTTCCGCGGTTCCTCTTCTCCCGCCGGAGAATGCGTTCGATGTCGTTCGCCGGGGGTGAAGACCTTTCATCGAACGTCAATAAACGTTGGCATCCCCGTCTCCCGGACGTCTTCGATTCAAATCTGAGTGAACGAAAAAGGGGATGTAAAAAAGTCCGTTGCGGCTTGATTTGATTACATCCCCCGGTAAACAGTTTTTATCCGTTATTCTCAGTCTCTTCTGAAGATATCTCTCGTGTACACTTTTTCCCGGACGTCGTCGAGAACGGTATCGTAGCGGTTCGCGATGATGCAGCCGCAGATTCTCTTGAACTTTTTCAGATCGTTGACGACGAGCGAGCCGAAAAAGGTGGAGCCGTCCTCAAGCGTCGGCTCGTATATCACGACTTTGGCTCCCTTTGCCTTTATACGCTTCATAACGCCCTGAATCGAGGACTGCCTGAAGTTGTCGCTGCCGGATTTCATCGTAAGGCGGTAAACGCCTACGGTAATCTCTTTCTGCCTGCGCTCGCGCGCGGGCGAATACGATTCGCTGTTTCTGTAGGTCCCGGCAATTTCGAGCACGCGGTCGGCTATGAAATCTTTTCTCGTACGGTTTGATTCGACGATTGCCTGTATGAGGTTTTCGGGAACGTCGCGGTAGTTTGCGAGGAGCTGCTTGGTGTCCTTGGGCAGGCAGTATCCGCCGTATCCGAAGGAGGGGTTGTTGTAATAGTTTCCGACGCGCGGGTCAAGGCAGACGCCCTCGATAATCTCGCCGGTGTCAAGTCCCTTTATCTCGGCGTAGGTGTCAAGCTCGTT
>JAGDAM010000201.1 GCA_017959485.1 Clostridia bacterium | reverse complement strand
TTCCATAGCTGCTCCTCGTAGTCTGTCCAAACGGTATAGTTATTACAAGCGCGGAACGCGGCAAGCCGCGTTCCGCGCCGGGGAAAAAAGCTTTTCTCACGGTGAGAAGACTTTTCTGTAGTAGTCCTGATCCAGAATATACTTCGAATCCTTGTACATATCGGTGACGAGCTGATTGTGGTAGGAAATATATCCCGAGTTTTTAAGTGCCGTCTCGTCAACCGTCACTCCCTCGAACGGATAAAACTTCTTGTCCTTGTTGTTGTAGAAACCGTAGTCGCAGAGCCAGTTGTAAAAGGACATATCCGAGTTGGCAGCCGACATGTTGAGAATCGCGAAGCCCTCTTTGGTCGAGAGGATATCCTGCCCCATGATCAGGCGCGAATCGTATTCGAGTCCGAACAGATTTAGCACGGTCGGCAGAATGTCGGGAGCCGAGCAGACCTTCGATACCTTCACCGGCTGCTTCATCGACGCCGACCAGATGATGAGAGGAGCGCGGTAGAGCTCCATATTGTTGAAAATTCCGCTTTCCGGAATCCCGTAAAGCTGCGAGAGGGCGGTAACCGTCTTCGCGTCGTCGTCGGAGACCGAGTAGGGATAATGGTCGGGAGCCATCACGAAAACGGTGTCCTCGAGAAGTCCCTTTTTCTCAAGGTCCTCGATGAGAGCGCTTACCATAAGCTCGACTTCGTATTCCGCCGAAACGTAAAGTATCGCGCCGTTGTCGGTGTAAGGCAGTCCGGCCGCAAGCGCCTCGGCCTTGTGTTTCGTCGCCTGCCTGTTGCCGGTATGGTAGGGATGCCCCGAAACCGTCATATAGTAGATATGGAAAGGTCCGTTGTCGGTATTGAGATAGCTCAGCGTGTTCTTCGCGAGCTCAAAGTCGGAAGTCGGCCAGGCGCGCGAGAAGGTGACGTTCCAGCCGTTCGTACCCGGATAGTCTCCCTTCGACACGTTCGTGGTCCCGTGCCAGACGTAACCGAAATTGGGATGCGCCTTGTCGCGGGAGTAGTAAGTCGCCGTCCAGTTGTGAAAACCGTTGCAGACGTATCCCTGCTTCTTCAGCATATTGCCGAGAGTAAAGGGCTCGTAGGTGTCAGCGCTCTTTTCGAGGCAGGACGCGTTGTTGTAGAAGTTTCCGGTGATGCAGGCGTATTCGCCGGTAGCCGTCGAGCCGCCCCACATCGAGCAGAAGTAGTTTTCAAAGACGAATCCCTCGTTTTTCATCTTCCAGAGGGTCGGCGTGAGTTCCTTGCTGATCGCGGCCGGAGCCCAGGCCTCGACCGTCATGACAATCAGATTTTTGCCCTTGAAAAGACCGGTATATTCGTTTTTGTTGGTGGGCTCGCGCGTCGAGAACCAGGTGTGCGCGTTTTTCAGCGCGGTAGTCGAGGCGTTCGCGATAAGCTTGTCGAAATCGATGTCGAGAACGTTAGGCGAGGTGTCGAGAGGAGGCGGAGGCGCCTCGGTGGTCAGTTCGACTGTCGTCGCCGGGTCGGTAACAAGCCCGGTCGAACCTCCGGAAGTACCCTCTCCTGAGGTTGATTCCTGCTGAGTGCCGGACTGCGACCCGGGAGCCGTCGTCGTCAGCGGCTTCGTCGTTCCGAAAAGCTGGGCTATGTCGAAGGTAGTCTGTGCAGCCCCGGTAGTCAGTTCCTCCACGTCGTCGACAACTATCCCGAGCGAACGCTTGAGCGTGTTCTGCGTGTCGAGCCGGAAGGCGGTTATAAGTCCGAACCGGGAGACCGAATCGGATACGTCGAAATTGTCGCGGTAGTGATAAAGACTTCCGTCGGGGCCCGAGTCGAGTCCGACGAACATCCTCCCTCCGAGGAAAAGCAGAAGCGCGAGCGCGAGTCCGACCGCCTTCGTCCCCCATTTAAGGGTCGGAACACGGAACTTCCTGCGGCCGAATATCGCGAACAGGACGAAGGGAACGAAGAGGAAAATCAGCGCCGCGGTCCGGCTCCAGATCGCGCCGAGCGTTTCGCGCCAGAAGTGGTAGATTTCTCCTCCGACCCCGAGAGTCCCGAAGTCGAGGAAGGTCTTGAAAAACTTCACGTAGACGATCTGCACGCCGAACAGCAGCGTGTGCAGTCCGAGTACGACGAGAGTCAGGACGTAGTTGACCTTCTGCGAGAATAAGGAGCAGATTACCCCCCAGAACAGTCCGGCGGAAACCGCGAAAAAGACGGCAAACCCGAAAAAGCCCGAACCGAGCGAGCCGAAATGGAATAACCTGAGCACGAGTTCGAAATAAACGAACACCGCGGGCAGGAAAAGAAGAAACGCGATATTGCGGAAGCTTATTTCGTCGGCGTCCTTGTCTCTCGGACGGCGGCGCCGCGCCCGCTTACGGTCGGCGGACGGGTTTGAGTAAGACGGGGAGTTCCCGCCGGCTTCAGATTCGATTTTTTTGGTGGTGCTGTTCTGATCCATCTTGAATAATTACTTGTGAAATAGTTTCTTGGTCTGATAGACCGGTTCGGTCGTGAGGGTGACTCCGATCTTCTTGAGCAGATTTTCGTCGACCGGAGAAAGAATAACGGTTGAGTGGGCGTCGCAGCCGCGAAGTTTGGAGAGCTGGTCGATGGCGCGCTCGGCCTCCGGCGACGAAACCGCGCAGACCGAGAGGGCAATCAGCACCTCGTCGGTGTGAAGCCGGGGATTGTGGTTGCCGAGATGCTCTATCTTGAGGTGCTGAATCGGGGCGATGACGTTGGGAGAAATAAGATGAAGACTGTCGTCGATGCCCGCGAGCGCCTTCAGAGCGTTGATGAGCATCGCAGACGTGGCGCCGAGGAGGGACGACGTCTTGCCGGTGACGATTCTGCCGTCTGGCAGCTGAATCGCGGCGGCCGGCGCTCCCGTCTGCGCCGCCTTATCGAGCGCGGCTCCGATGACGGGGCGGTCGGCGGGCGAGAGACCCGCCTGGTTCATCTGCAGCTCGTGCTTGTAGATAATGTCGGGGGACAAATCGCCGCGCTTGATTGCGCACTTCGCGTCGTAATAGCGGCGGATGATTTCCATATTCGCCGCGTGACGAACGACCGCGTCGTC
>JAGDAM010000200.1 GCA_017959485.1 Clostridia bacterium | reverse complement strand
GGGATAGGGCAACGCTGGGGAGCGACCCGAGCACCTCACCGGGTTCCCGAAGGCAGTACCGAGAGGTGCTGCCTCATTTTGTACTGCCTTCCCGGAAACCTAAGGCGTTAAACCCCGGGGGCCGGGGCAGAGCCCCGGGAACAAGGATTCTTTGAAGCGCCTTTGGTCAGAGGATAATATCCGGTATCCCTATATTGTTTGTATTCAGCCGGAGAAAGCTTTTCCAGTTCCCACTGATACCTGTCATTGTTGTAGTAATCCATCCAGTCGTCAACCGTTGCACGGACATCTTCGAAAGAATGGAGTTCAGCCAGTATTCCGGCAATCTCATCCTTCATATGTCCGAAGAAACTCTCCTGAGGAGCATTGTCCCAGCAGTTCCCTCGCCGTGACATCGATTGCACGAATTCAGCATCTTTCAGCTTTGATATGAACGCGTTGCTTGTATAATGACATCCCTGATCACTGTGGACTATGGTCTCATTGTCAAGCTCGGCTCCGTATTTTTCGCAAAGCATATCTACAGTCTCAAGCACGAAATCCACCTGCAGACTGACACTTACCTGATATGCCAGCACTTCATGCGTACAGGCGTCAAGGATCGTTGAGAGATAACATACTCCGCCATAGTAAAACAGATACGTAATGTCTGTAAGAAGGACACGGCGCGGTCCGTATGATCTGAACTGACGGTTAACAACATTTGGCGCAACATGACTGGTTTTCAACATTTGAGCCATGCGTCGATACGGATTTTCATGCCTGAACGGGCAGAAAAGGCCGAATTTCTTCATCAGGCGCCGTATTTTCTTCAGATTCATCACTACAGGAGGATCCTGGTGCAGCAGCCGCATATATATGCTTCTGGCGCCTTTCTTGTATCCTCTGAACTCGTATGCCGCCTTTATTAACGCGAAATCCGCGAGATCTCTGGCTTCGTCTTCCTGACGTTTCGGAGCGGCTTCCATCCAGGCATAAAATCCTGATCTCGACACCCCCGCAGTCCGGCAAAGAAGGCTGATGCTCAGCAGATTGTCGTCCTGACGTATCGCCTCGAAAATTAAGCGATACTTCACTTCTGCCGGTGCCTGGATTCCCATTCTTTCCGGGCCTCCGTATCTGCCGCCTGTATTTTTTTTAAAAATTCCACTTCCTGACGAGTATACGCCAACTCATTCTCAAGCAGCTTGATCCTTTGTTCAAGGGTCTCATCTCCCGTCTTCGGCGGACGACGGTAGTTTCCGCTCCTGAGATCCGAGAATCCTTCGGATCTTTTGGCCTCCCTGTTCAGCGTATGAGATAACCCGCTGATCCTGCTCTCGCCGAGAATATCCGGATCGATACCGTTCCTTCGGAGAATCTCGGCCACTGGCGTACCGGTCTTCTTTTCTTCATACACTTTCTTGCGGAACTCCTCCGTGAAGCAAACTGTGTACGCTGTTACTCTCTTCACATTCGGGTTATACCGCAGGGCCTCGATCTCTTTCTTGGTTAGCGGATGCGTGTGCGTCTTCTTTGATTCCATGTCTGTACCTTTCCGTCCTTGCCGACATGGATTCAGTATACCACAAAAAACCGCTCCTGTAAATGTCCATTCCTAAGGGACGCCCCACAAATTTCGCTGTCCGCTTAGCAGGGCCCCCTTAAAATAGGCCTGTCCATTTTACAGGGTACAGTTTATTTACAGCCCCTTAAATTGAACGGTACTGCCCCAAATACTATATGTTTATCTCCTCCTGAAACAGACGAGTTCGGGGTTCTCGCCGCCTTCGCTGTAGGTGCAGACGAGGATAAACTCCACGTTTCCGACGACGCCGAAGCATCTGTCTGTTCCGGAACCGACCTCGAGCTGCGTCCCGAGGTAGGTCTTGCGGTCGTCGAGAAATTTAGCTTTGCCTCCGCCCGGAAGGGGATATTCGAGATTGACGTAGCTCCCGACGAGAGCCGAAAGCTTTTCGACTTTAGGCATCCCCTCTATCCCGAGCGCGTTTATCTCTTCGATCAGCTTTTTCTTGAATTCTTCGAACCTGCCGTCGCCGCGGAGTTCTTCGTACCTTTTCCAGTAATCGAGCTGCGGGAGCATCTTTTTCATATACTCGCGCGCCTGGCTCTCGGTGAATCCCGATCCCGTCATATGCGGTATGCATACATCGATAAGATCGTCCATATTCGAGTAGGTGTACTCTCCGTCGGCGTAGCACCATTTGCAGTAATCCTCGTTCGGAAAGCCGTCACTGTCTTTTCCGATCACCGAATCCTCGAGCGGCATGCCGCAGCACTGGCAGCGCAGTTCTCGCGGAGAGCCGAGCAGAGTGTTGATCGAAACGTCGAACAGCTTTGAGAGCAGTTTGAGCGTTTCGGTATTAGGTACTGTCTCTCCGGTCTCCCACCTTGAGACCGCCTGACGGGTCACGAACACCTTTTCGGCAAGTTCGTCCTGCGTCATACCGCGCGCGGTCCTCAGATTGCAAATCACGTATTTTGTTTCCATTGATTTATCCTCCGTTTTCCGGGAATCCGATCCCGACGCGGTTATTATACCACGGATACGCCGGGGTTTCAAGCAACGGGCCGTTGCGATTTTCCCGATAACGCAAACGGAAATCCTCTTATCGCGCGTGTTTCCCTTCGGGAAACTCGCGAAAAATGTTACCGCCCATCTGCGCACGCGAACCCAGCGGTATTGCCTTAATAATCACAAATCGCCAAAAAAGCAACGAGGAACCCGTCAAAAACAGGTTCCTCGTCTATTTTATTTACAATCCGTAGTTTATTCTTCTTCCGCTGTCAACAATTACGAATTCCGAATTATCTCTGATTCATCATTGTCCCAGCGCCATTCTGTCCGACAGCGCTCCTGTCGAGCGGAAGCGGTCGAGGACGGCGTCGACGGTCAAGGCGCGTTTTTCATCGCCCGACGCATCGAAGATGATCCGTCCGCGGTCCATCATCAGGATGCGGCCGCCGAGCGCGAGCGCGTCCTTTATATTGTGGGTGATCATCAGACAGCAAAGGCGATTGTCTTCCACGGTGCGGCGGGTGAGTTCGAGCACCGTCTCGGCGGTAGCCGGATCGAGCGCCGCGGTGTGCTCGTCGAGCAGGAGAAGCTTCGGGGGATTGAAGGTCGCCATCAGCAAAGTCAGCGCCTGACGCTGGCCTCCGGACAGAAGACCCACCGGGCTGTTCATACGGTCTTCAAGGCCCATTCCGAGCGCGGCGAGCCGCTCCCTGAAGAGCGCTCTGTCGGCGCGGGAGGGAACGCTCAGCCAGCCGCCGCGCCCGGCGGCAAGCGCGAGATTCTCGGCTATCGTCATGCCGGGAGCCGTCCCTCTCATCGGATCCTGAAACAGATGTCCGATATACGACGCGCGTTTGTGCTCCGGATCGAGAGTCACGTCGCGTCCGTCGATGACGACCCGGCCCGAGTCGGCCTCGACCGAGCCCGAGACTACGTTCATGAGCGTGCTCTTCCCCGCTCCGTTGCTTCCGATAACGGTTGCGAAATCACCGGGAGCCAGATGCAGCGAGAGCCCGTCCAGCCCTTTTACTTCAAATTTCGTACCCTTGTTGAAGGTTACCGACACGCAGTCAAGCTTGAGCATCGCCGTCTCCTTTCCGGCGCAAAGAGGAAATCCTGCGCACGACGGAAGGGTATTTCGCCTTGAAATACGGGATGAATATCGCGATTATTACGATAACCGACGAGATCAGCTTGAGCATGAACGCCGGCATGTTGAACCGCAATGCGACGGCGTATACGATACGGAAGATCACCGAACCGAGCACGGCTCCGACGGCTCCGAGGGTCACTCCTCTCTTTCCGAGGAAGGATACTCCGATCAGCAGCGACGCCAGCGCGACGGTGACGATGCCCGATCCAATGTCTGCTGTGACCGATTTCTGCATCTGCGCGAGCAGGCAGCCGGAAAGCGCCGTCAGCGAGCCCGAAATCACGAGGCCGATCACCGTTATCACCGACGGATTGACCGAGGATGACCTCAGCATGTCGGGATTGTTCCCGGTAGCTCTGATCGCGAGTCCGAGGCGTGTCCTGAGGAAAAACGAGAGGAATACCACGACGACCGCCGCGGCCGCGAGCAGTATTATGACCTTGTACCATCCGCGGAGGGGAGTGCCGTCGAGAAGCGCGCGAAGGCCGGTGAAGACCGTTTCCGCCTTGTTTAGAATGAGCAGCGACGAGCCGCCCATCACGGCGATATTGACCGAATAAAGTCCGGTATTCACTATGATACCCGCGAGCAGACTGTCAATACCCATTACCGTCTGCAATAGTGCGGTAACAAGTCCCGACAGCATGCCGGCGCACATGGCGGCGGGCAGCGCGAGATACGGATGCCCCGACAGCGCGACGACTGCTCCGACCGCCGCTCCGAGCGTGAAGCAGCCGTCGGTGGACAGATCGCAGACGCCGAGCATACGGTAGCTCAGATAGAGCGACAGCACGCAAAGCGACAGACAAAGTCCGTTTTCAAGCGCCGTCTCCGCGAGCAGAAGCAAAGATGCGAAATCCATAACGGCGGATTAGTCTACGCCTTCGAATTTCTCGGCGGTCACTATGGACTGCACCTTGGTGCAAAGCGGAGCGTAGACCGTCTTCAGGGCTTCGAAATCAAGTCCGATGGCCTCGCAAATCTCGGTGTTGACGGTGGCGGTGCCGTTGTCGAAGGTCTTTACGGCGACCTTGCCGGGATCCTTCGAGTTCATAAGGATATCGGCGATCATCGCGCCGGTCTCCTTGCCGAGGTTGGCGTAGTCGACGCCGTATCCGAGGAAAGCTCCGTTGAGAGCGAAGGAATCGGCTCCGGTAAAGTGCGGGATCTTAGCGTCTCTGAAGATCTCGTAGATGGCGAGCTCGGATTTCATGATGGTGTTGTCGGTGGGGGTGAAGACCGCCTGAACTCCGTCGGTGACGAGCGCGCGTGCGGCTATCGTCACTTCCTCGGCGGTCGTTCCGGTGCGTTCGATCACTTCGATGCCCTTGCCCGAAAGATAGGCCTTGGCGTCGGCTATCGGCTTGGTCGAGGAGTCCTGTCCGACGTCGTAAAGCAGTCCGACCTTGGTGATGCCCGGGACGGTCGCTTCGATCAGCTTGAGCACCGCGGCGGTGTCAAGGTAATCCGAAGTTCCGGTGATGTTCTTGCCGGGATTCTCGAGCGAATCGACGAGTCCGGCGCCGAGAGGATCGGATACGGCGGCGAAGACCACCGGAATCTTGTTGTCCTCGGTCGCGTTCTGCATCTGCATTGCGACAGGAGTCGCGACGCCGACCATCAGATCGACCTTTTCGGCGATGAAGTTCGAGATGATCTGAGTCATCACGCTCGCGTCGGCGTTGCAGTTGTCGTATTTAATATCGAAGGTGACGTCTTCATAGGTTGCGAGCTGTTTTTTGATCGAATCGACGATCTGGTTGAGGGACGCGTCGTCGACGTAGTTGCAGATACCGATCTTGAAGGTTTTCTTTCCGGTACCGTTCTGCTGCCCGCAGGAAGCGAGCAGGGCGAGAAGCATAACCGCCGCAAGAATCGTGCAAACAATCTTTTTCATTTTTTTATTCTCCTTTTTTATTTGTTTTTTTTGAGTTTATAATTCATAATTCAAAATTCAGAATTCATAATTCATAATTAAAAACAGACCTGCCCCGGCAAAATAATTGCCGGGACAGGAAAAATATCCTGCGGTGCCACCCCGCTTGGTACTGTCAATACCCACTTTAGCGTACCGTCATACGCCTGCCGTTGATGTCGGAGTGCCGTCTCCGTCGCCCATACTCGGCTTTCGCCTTTCCGTTTGCCCTCGGAAGTCCATTCGTACCGGTCCGCACTCCGCGATCCCACCGCCCGCGGCTCTCTCTTCTGCGGATGATCGGTATTACTACTCTTCCTCACAGGTTGATTCAGTTTATGCGCATATTATACCGCTTCGGAAACCGTTTGTCAATAAAAAAACCGAAAAAAAGAAAAAAAATTTAAGGCAATACCGCACAATTCGCGTGCGTAGATTGGCGAGAGCATTTTCCGCCTGTTTTTGCTGAGAAATCGCAGGAATACAGGCGGTATTTCAAGATTTCGACGCAATAACAGGCGGAAAATGAGCCGTCAAGATGCGTACGTTGAATTGTGCGGTATTGCCTTAAAAAACTACCGGTGTGAAGCCAAGTGATACGGTTTCGGATTTTTCTTCTTTACTTATCCGCCTCGTTCTTTATCCACGAGACGAGTTCGTCAAGCGAGGAAAAAGACGGAAACGTCGCCGCGCTGATCTTCGGGCGCTGGGCGTTCGTCATAACGAGCCCGGTCGCAAAGTCGAGCTGCCTCGGCTCGTATTCGGCGTTCTCGCGCTGGCGAGTCCATCCGGTATAGAACCAGGACGCCTGACGCGCGTCCTGTCTCCAGGGGCGCGTCTCCCAGTAATATGCTCGGAAGGGGTCGCGGTTGCGGTTCATTCTTTCGAGCAGCTCGTCGTGCAGGGCGTTTCGCACCGCGGAATAATCCGGATCGTTTATCAGGTTCCGGCATTCGTACGGATCGGCTTCAAGGTCGTACAGCTCGTCGTCCGACAAAAGATTGATCACGAGTTTCATTTTGTCTTTCACGAGACATCTCATAAGCTGAAATCCGCCGTAGTGATCGTGGTCGAGCTCGAATCTGCCGAATTCGATGAGAAAACCGTCGTCGGCGGGAGCGTCAACGTCTTTCGCGGTTGCAAGTATGCTTCCGCCTTCGAACATGACGGGCAGCGGAAGCCCGAAATACTCCATTACAGTCGGGCAGACGTTTATATGCGAGACCGGCCGGCGGTCGTAGACGGCGCCCTGAAGTCCGTCGGGGAGCCGGATGATGAAGGGTATCCTCGCGACGTCGTCGTATGCCGCCGGGCCCTTGGCGAAGAGGCAGTGGCTGCCGAGCAGGTCTCCGTGATCCGACGTGTAGATTATCGCGGCGTCTTCGGGCGCCGCCTTCACGACTTTGCCGATCAGACTGTCTACGTAGGAATTGCATCCGAAGAAGAAACCGTTTTTGATCCTGAACTTTTCGCGGTCCGGTTCCGGCCTCTGCGCCGCCCAGATACGCTGGTGCACCGGCTTGCCTTCGAGTGTGTCGTAAACCGCGGGAGATTTCGGAAACTCATAGTCGCGGTACATCGAGGCGTACGGCTCGGGGCAAAGGTATGGGAAATGCGGTTCGTCGAAGGATACGACGAGAAAATAATCGTCGTACTTATGCTTCTCCATATAGTCGAGCGCCCGGGTCATAACGCGCCAGCCGTAGGTAAACTCCGGCTCGACTCCGCAAAACTCCATCGTCTGCGGCAGGCGGGAACGGATGCGGTCGTCGTCGGAGTCCAGTTCCCCGAGATACCGCCGCATATCGTACCAGTAATCGGGATCCCAGCCGTCGGGGCAGATACCGTTGCCGAAATAATCGGTCCCGTCAAGGTGCCATTTGCCGATATACGCGGTCTTGATCCCGTTGTCGCGAAGACGCTGCCCGATGGTATGCACGTTGTCGCCGAGCGCCATACCGTTTGCCCAGGAGCCGTTGGAGGAGGGATAGAGTCCCGTGAACAGACAGGACCTCGCCGGGCCGCAGACCGGCTGCGCGGTGTAGGCGCGCTCGTACCTGACGCCCGACGCGGCGAGTGCGTCGATGTTCGGCGTCGAAAGCCCGGTTTTCCGGTAGCAGTTGACCATATCCCACCGCTGGGTGTCGGTCATTATGAAGATCATCTGAGTTTTTTTTGGCATTTTGTTACCCCAATTCATTATAATTGCCGCAGCGTCACCCTGAAGGGCCCGGCCAGCGCGTCAGCGACCGATTCGCGGGCGACGCGGAGCATATCTTCGGTTATTCGGTCCGGCAACGGATTATAATCGAACCGTTCAGGCGCAAGGCCGCTTACCGCGCACGCCCAGGTGAGCGACGCGAGAAAGCGTCCGAACCCGAGAGACAGGTGAGAACCGTCGCGCGTCAGCGCATCGCCGAGGAATGAACTCCTCGCGTTCTGGACAGCGGTCCCGACGGGAATGACGAAAGATATACGCTTTTCGGGAAGGATGAATTCCTTCACGCGGGCGCATATCATTTCGTACATACGCGTCTGGTCGCGGCCGTAGGACGGGAAATGGCTGTTCGGGCTGTCCGACTGATAGGCCCAGGTCATATTCCAGCCGATTCGCGCACGCGGGTGCGCCGACGTGACAAGATCGAGAAGGGGCGAAAGCCACTCTCCGAACGACTCGGGGAAGCCGGTAAGGCGAGACGCCTCCTGGATAGTAATGATATCCCAGTCCTCGTCGGCAAGCGCAAACGAGAGCGGAGTTTCGGGACTGTCGGTCCATTCGCCGCCCGTGTTTTTGAAATAGTTGTAGATTCCCTTCCCGGCTGCCGCAGATTCGACGTGGCGCTGCATGGTGCAGCCGGGGTTGTAAAGATCGCCGACGACGCAGGGGATACCCGCGGAACGCAAGAGCGCGGGCAGATATTCTACCGAGTCCTGGGAAAAGGAGTTCCCGACGGCGAGGATTCTAAGAGGCGATTCGGAATCCGGAACGTGTAATGCGGAACAAGCGTTATTCATGTTTTCTTCTTACATGCAGATTAAGTCGAGCAAATACCCTTTTCATAAAGTTAGATGCCCGAGAGCACAAAAGATTCATTTTTCGGAGTTTTTTGAAAAAAGTGAAAAAACTGTTTTATTGGCAGCGGAGATGTATCATTTTGGGACCGACGGATGAGGGCCGGTGGATGAGTCGTCCGTGGACTAAAAACCTATAATATAAAACCGTATTCTCTTTTTTATTCTCTCGTTTGCTTTCTATCTTTCGGACTTTACCTCATAAAAAACAGTCCGTCGCGGCTTATACCGCGCAGGGCGTATTCTTCCGTCAGTTTTTCAACGTGTTTCCAGCGCTCTTCGTCGAATATCGAGACGCGTGCGCGGATTTCATCGTCGCCTCCGGCGAAAAAGATCTGTTTCTTTCCGGCGAAAAAGAGCTGAACGACCGGGATCATATTCGAATAGAACCCGGTAAAACCGGCGCCCGGAAAGATATCCGCAGCGACCTTTTCTCCGTTGTCCACGTAATCGCAGGCGGTAACCAGCCGGTCTCCGGCTTTGAGGCCGTAGGCGGCGGCAAGCTCGTCGGGATAGCGCAGAAAGATCACGGCGTCCATCTCGTCGGAATAAGCGGAAATAATCAGCGGAGCGGCCGAATAGACGAGCGCCGGCTGAGTGTCGCAGCCCATAAGAACGTTCGCAAGATACTGCGTGCTCATATCATAGGCGTATTCCTCTTTGAAGCCGTGACAGGCAAGCTTTCTTACCTGATAGAACTTTTTGTATTTAAGCTTTACGTTAGAGGGATTTTCGGCTGGCATGTTTTTTTCTCCTTGAGTGTCTTTAATCAAATCTGAAAACTTCGGTAAGACGCGGCTGGGCGCCGGTCTCGGGATCGGTCCCCATGTCGAGAATATCCGACATATATTCGTTCCATTTTTCCACGACCGGGCTCCCGGCCTGGATCCGCGCGGCATATTCGGCGCCGAATTCGCATTCGTAATATCCGAAAAGTTCGTCTCCGACGTTCCAGATCGAGTAGTTGCGGATCCCGGCGCACTCGAGAACTTCCTTCATCTCGGGCCATATCTCGTCGTGCCGGCGGCGGTATTCGGTGATTTTGCCGTCTTTGATTTTTGCTTTCCAGGCGTAGCGGTCCATGATTGGCGGTTACTCCTTATACTTCAGTTTTTTGAGGTGTTTGGGGGAAGGGGCGGTTCCTGCCCCTCATCCGTCGGCTTCGCCGACACTTGCGTGAATCGTTGCCGGGACGCGGCGCCCCATCCGTCGGCTTCGCCGACACCTTCCCCAGCCGGGGAAGGCAAAGCAGTGCCGATTCGCCTCATCCACCGTCCCTCATCCGTCGGCTTCGCCGACACCTTCCCCGGAGGGGAAGGCAAAAGCGGTCCCCCTTCCCCGTTTCGGGGAAGGCAAACGTTAACACCGCTTTCGCGGTCACCCGGGCTCGCCGAAGGCGAGGCATCCCCGTAACGGGGAAGGCAATTCAGTTCGCTTTTTTCGGAATATAAACCCTCACGTGCACCGCGGCCTGGTCGAAGATCGCAGAGATGTCGCCCTTGGGGCTCGAGGCGATGTTCCAGGAGACGTACTTCGCGTCGCCGAGGAATTCCTGAGTCAAAACGAAGAATTCGTAATTTTGCATTCCCTTGCGAGTGCCGGTGTAAGCGCTGTTCTGATTGGTATAAACTTCAACGCGGTACTGCCAGCCGGAGTCGCAGATAAATACCGTCCCGTATGGAAGGTCTTCGAGCGAGTATTTAAGCTTCGAGCAGACGTTCTGGTTGTAGGTGCTCGCGGTCGTCGACGGAACGGTGGTTCCGGCGCGGCTGGTGCAGTTCCAGTAAGTATTGTTCAGATGCTCCCACTCGAGCAGCGTGTAATTGTCGAGATCACAGCCGTTCGCGGCGGCGGTCTTTTTGTCCTGCTCGTAGAAGTCGGCGGGATTGAGAATGACCGACGGATCGACCGTCTGAGTTCCGCCGAGCGTGCTCGTGCCTTCGGTGATCTTCGACTGAGTAACGGTATAGGGCTCCGCGAGAGCGTTCGCTACCGACTCGCGGGCGACTTTCAGCATATCGTCGTTGATCGCGGCGGGCGCGGGATTGTAGGCGATATCGTACGGGGATACGCCCGTTATCTTGCAGCCCCAGGTAAGCGCTGCGAGATACCGTCCGAACTGCATATTGAGATGATATCCGTCACGCGTGATGTTGTCGCCGATGAATGAGGATCTCGC
>JAGDAM010000199.1 GCA_017959485.1 Clostridia bacterium | reverse complement strand
CGGCGACCGCTCGATAGATTTTATTAATTCATTGAAAAAAGACGAGCCGTTTTTCCTCTTCTCTTCCTTTATTCACCCGCATCCGCCTTTCTGCCCTCCGGCTCCCTGGAACAAACTCTACCGCCGCGAGAGCATTCCGGCCCCGTTTGTTCCCGAAAACTACAAAGAATTCAAGCCGATGATGACCCCCTCCTTCGACTGCGAACATCTCGGCATCACCGAGCTTGCGGCGAAACGGCTGAAAAACTATTATTACGCCTGCGTCTCATTCGTCGACTTCCAGGTCGGACGGATTATTGCGGCGCTTAAGGAAAAAGGTCTTTACGAGGACACGGTGATAGTTTTCTCATCCGATCACGGTGAATTTCTCGGAGACTACTCCAACTTCGGAAAACGCTCGATGCTCGAGCCGGCGGTTCACGTTCCGCTGATGATGAAAATCCCCGGAGTCGCCACCTGCAGAAAGACCGACCTCTGTTCTCTCGTCGACGTAGCCCCCACGCTGCTTTCGCTCGAAGGAATCGGTTATTCCGCCGACGAGTTTGACGGCGTCAATCTGTTCGGAGAAAACAGCCGCGAGTTCGTATATTCGCAGTACAGCCACAAGGGCGACGGATCCTATATGATCGCGAGCCTCGACGACACACTTGTTTACAGCGCCTCCGAGAAAAAATACCGCTATTTTAAAACCAGACCCGAAACCGAGGACCTGTACGACGAAAGCGATCCGCGCGTCGCCCTGATGAAGGAAAAGCTCGACGCCTATTACGAGTCCGACGCCGGAAAGATACCGGTTAAAAAGAAGAAGGCCGCCAAAATCAAGGAATTCGGCACCGGCTGGATGGATCACACCGCCCGGCACGACGAGGAAAAGGCGCGAATTCCCTTCCCGTACGTCATCGATCTGCCCGACCTTCCCGCCGAGGAGGATCTGCGGGACAACAAATAATTAATTTTCTTTTAAAAAAACGTTGACTTTTTCCGGCACATATTGTATAATATATCGCCGCTTGAAATCGGCTTTTTTAAGTATGTCTCAATGACGCCGGACAAAACCGGCCCGTGAGCGTCGCCGCTGTTCAGCGAGTCTGCAGTGAAAGTGAGGTGCTTTTTCATGTTTGCGATAATCGAAACAGGGGGAAAGCAGTACAAGGTCAGCGAGGGCGATACGATATTCGTAGAGAAACTCGATTGCGAAGCTGACAGCGAGATCGTTTTCGATCAGGTCAAGGCAATCTCTAAAGGGGAAGAGTTCGTTGTCGGATCTCCGGTCATTGACGGAGCGAAGGTAACGGCCAAAGTTCTTTTCAACGGCAAAGCCAAGAAGATTTACGTCTTCACGTATAAAGCCAAGAAGAACGAAAAGCGCAAAATGGGCCACAGACAGCCCTACACCAAGGTCAGCATTCTGAAAATCGAAGGCTGATACATGACCAAGGTCATTTTTTACCGTGACAACGGCGCGTTCTACGGTTTCGAAGAGAACGGACACACCGGTTACGCGGACGCCGGAGAGGATATCCTCTGCTCGGCGCTTTCGGCTATGACGATGCTTATCGTCAACACGATTGAGATCTCCTACGCCTCGGACGTCGATTACGACGTCAACGAAGGAGCAACGAGGATCGTCGTTAAAGCCGCATCCGCCCTCCCGGAATTTGAAGCCGATGAAAGCAAACGCTTCGCGATATCGGGCCTGTTTCAGGGGTATTTTTACCAGCTCAACGACCTGACCGAAGAATTCCCCGACAATCTCGAGGTAGACGTCGAGGACCGCCCGTTCGCCGGGTAAAACGACCCACCATCAACACAAGGAGACAAAAACAATGTTGAGAATTTCCCTTCAGTTCTTTGCCCATAAGAAAGGCGTCGGTTCAACCAAAAACGGACGCGACAGCGAATCGAAGCGGCTCGGCGTCAAGAAGGCGGACGGAGCCCACGTTCTCGCCGGCAACATCATCATCAGGCAGAGGGGAACCGCCGTTCATCCCGGCAACAACGTCGGAATGGGAACCGATCACACCCTCTTCGCTCTTATCGACGGCAAAGTCAAATTCGAGCAGAAGACCAAAGACAAAAAGCAGGTCAGCGTATACGCCGACTGATTTCAGTTGCGTCCCGCAACTGCCGGAAACCGCATTCCCCGCGCCGTCCGACGGCCTTAATGGCTGCCGGACGGCGCGTCTGCTTCTCTCGCGAACTGTGCGTCCGCTGTCAATTTTCAAAATATGTTCACTGTCGATTAACAAAATAATCATTGAAATAATCAGATAAAAATGATATAATTATATGTTAGAAAAGACTTTTGCGGGTATCCGTAAAAAGTCAGCCCGCCGCCGAAAGGACTATAAATAATGCTCAAGGGTTACCGACTCATAAGATATACGATTATCATCATCGCGTTTTTGCTCGCGTTCGGGGCGGCAGTAATCTGCCGTGCCGAAGAAACCACCGCCGAAGAGGAGACGTCCGGACTGCCGGAATCGACTTCAGTGACCGAACCGGAAGTCACGTCGACTCCCGAAGTCACCTCGGAGCCCGAAGTCACGTCTGCTCCGGGAAAAACGGTGATCGGTTTCACGGTGGATACGGGTACCGGCAAAACGACCTATTACGAGGGTGACTTCTTCACTTCCGCGGGCTATACCGGAAGAGTTATTTATTCGGATTACACGTATGACGTTATCGACTCTTCCCTGCTCGTCTTTTCTCCTTCCGGGCCCCTGACCTACGACGTGACCGGAGTGACCTTCACCTGTGAGCTCGCTCCCGACACAGCTGTAACCAAGATGATCACGGTCATCCCCGCGACGAGTATCGAGCTCAGCGGTTCCTGCAAAACCGATTACCGCGCATGCGAAGAAATATTCAATCCCGAAGGACTTGAAGTCAATCTGAAATTCGCCGACGGAACCCTGTCGGCGTACAAGATACCGATAAACGAGTGCACCACGTCTCCGGCGTTGGATGAGCCGGTACCGCTTGGGACTACCGCGGTTGAGGTTATTTATTCTTTTTACGGCAAGGAACTGAGCGCCGAAGTCCCGGTGACGACACGCGCTCCGCTCTCCATAAGCATCCTGTCGGGCCCCGAAGCGCTTTACGAAGGTTATTCTCTCGCGGTAAAACCGGAAGATTTCTCGGTCACCGCTCTCTATGAAGGCGAAGAAACACCGGTTTCGGTCACCGCCTTCTCGATAGAAGACATCGGAGCTCCGGTGGCTCCGGACGGAAACGGCGAAAAGGCAGTCACTCTCTCTTTCGGAGGCCTCGAGGCAGATTACCGGATCCACGTGATTCCGCTGTTGCGGGAAAGCATCACCGTCTCGGGTCCCGCCAAACACTATTACCTCGGCGACGCGCCGTCCTTTGACGGATTGTCCGTAACCGTAGAATGGCAGGACGGAATGACCGCGGACGTTACCGCGGAGCTTTCTCTCGATATTCCCGAGACCTATTCTCCGGGAGTGACGATGAACGCCGCTTTCGGACTTGTCAACGTTCCGCTCGAAGGTGCGGTCATATTTCACGAGCCGACGCTCACCGTGCTCAGGCAGCCCGACAAAACCGAGTACCTCGCCGGCGAGACGTTTGATATCACCGGACTCGCCGTGATAGTGACCTACGACGACGGAACGCATCAGCAGAATCTCACGTCTGGAGAACTCACCGTTATTGACGACGGGCCGCTCACCGCAGACGATTATTCGGTCACGGTATCCTGGAACGGACTTGAAACCGGCGTCGACGTAAAAGTCTTTCCTGGAAAAAGGATACTGTCCATCACCGTAACAAAGAACCCCGACAAAGTAAGATATATCGAGGGAGAGCCGCTGATCCTCGACGGAATAGCCATCCGGATCGACTACGAAGACGGAACGAACGAGATGCTTGAAACGCTCGAGGACGTTACGACGGATCCCGAAGCGGGAACGCCGCTGAAGATTACGGGAAAACCGGTCACGCTCAGATACTCGCTTAGCCCGACTCTGTATTTTGAAACGGTACTTCGCGACATCACCATAACCAAATCGAACATCCGAGCCATAGCCGTTACAACACAGCCGACAAAGCAGCAGTACAACGAAGGCGACGAATTCTCTTCGATCGGTATGGAAGTCAGCGCCATCTATGACGGCGGAAGCATGACGATTCTCGATCCTCTCTCCTACAGCATAAGCGGCGCCGAGCTGATCGAAGGCAGACTGCTCCTGAGAGAAGGCGCCGGCGGCTACCTGCCCGTTTCGCTGACCGTCACCTTCGGCGATATAAGCTGCGTATTCACCGTAGACGTGCTCCCGAAATCGGTAAGGCGTATCACCGCGGTGACACCGCCCGCCTTGACCGAGTACAAATCCGGTGACTTCTTCAATCCCGCCGGGCTTACGGTCAGAGTTGAATTCGCTGACGGCACCGTTGCCGATCTGCCCGACGATTATTACACAATCGACGTCATCCGTCCGCTGTCCGAAGGAGATACGATGATCAATCTCATCTTCCGGGACGCGATGCTCGCGATACCGATTACCGTCACCTCAACGGAGACCGGGACCGAAACGACTGCCTCCGTAACAGAGCCGGAAGTTACCACCGATACGATTACCGACACCGGAACGACGGATACCGTTCCCGTAACGCCCCCCGGCACGACGGCAGTCTCCCCCTCGATTACAACGGTTTCGGGAGGAGAAACTTCGGGCTGCGGCAGAATCAATACCATCATGCTGCTCTGGATAATAATAATCGTTATCATCTTCGCGGCAATCATCGGTCTGATCGTTTATTACAGACACAATTTCACGTAAAACAATTAAGGCAATACCGTATCGCGGTTGCGGTGCGGTATTGCCGAATATTTAAGAGGCATCACATGTCAGACACTTTTGAAAAAAAACAGGGCGGTATTTCGGTCGAAACGAATCATATCTTCCCGGTCATCAAAAAATGGCTTTACTCGGACAAGGATATCTTTATCCGGGAGATCGTTTCAAACGCATGCGACGCGGTAACCAAACTGCGCCGGCTCGATTCGCTGGGTGAGATATCCCTTCCCGAAGGTGAAAACTTCAGGATCGACGTCGAGGTCGACAGCGACGCCCGCACGATAACCGTCACCGACAACGGCATCGGAATGACCGCCGAAGAACTCGAAAAGTACATCTGCTCGATCGCGCTTTCCGGGGCGCTCGACTTCATCAGCAAATACGAAAAGTCGGAAACCGACGCAAACGGAGCCGGCGTAGGCATCATCGGACATTTCGGACTCGGTTTCTACTCCTCTTTCATGGTGAGCGAACGGGTCGAAATCGACACGCTCTCATACACCGGAGGCCCCGCGGTTCACTGGAGCTGCAGCGAAGACGGCGAATACGAGATCACTCCTTCCGACAGGCAGGACCGCGGTACGTCGGTCGTGATGCATGTGTCGGAGAACGAGAAGGAATACCTCGACAGAATAAAGATCGGACAGATCTTAAACAAATACTGCGTATTTATGCCGGTGCCGATCTATCTCGCGGGCGCCTCCGAAGACGCGGAAGAAGATACCGCCGAAGACGCGGAGCAGGATGGCGGCGACACTGCGAAAGAGCCGGAAAAACCGCTCAACGATACCGTTCCGCTCTGGTCGCGTCCCGCTTCGGAAATTACCGACGAAGAATATATCGCCTTCTATCACAAGCTGTTCGCGGACTACGAAGACCCGCTCTTCTGGATCCACGTCAACGCCGATTACCCGCTCAATTTCAAAGGAATACTTTTCTTCCCGAAGATCAGAAGCGAGACGCAATCGCTCGAGGGCGAGGTTAAGCTCTTCTACAATCAGGTATTCGTCGCGGATAATATCAAAGAAATTCTTCCCGACTATCTGCTGATGCTCCGCGGGGCGCTCGACTGTCCCGAACTTCCGCTCAACGTTTCAAGAAGCTACCTTCAGGACGACGCCTACGTCAAACGAATCGGTCAGTTCATCGTAAAGAAGGTCGCCGACCGATTCAACTCGCTGGCGCTCAACGACCGCGAAAAATACGAAAAGGTCTATTCCGACGTTCGCATCTTTATCGAATACGCCTGCATACGCGAGCGCAAATTCTACGACAGAATCAAGGATAATCTCATACTCCGTCTCACCGACGGCAGCTATAAGACTTTCCGTGAATATCTTACGGTAAAACAGGAGCCGGCCGGTTCCGAAGAGACCGAAGCCGAGAGCGCGTCAGGCGACGCCGGAGCTGCCTCAGGAGAGGAAGAAAAACTCTCGGGGACCGTATACTACGCGAGCGATCCGTCGCTTCAGGCGCAGTATATTAAGATTCTGACCGACGCCGGTATCGGAGTCGCGATCTTCGACCTTCCGCTTGACGCGCAGTATATCACATCCCTTGAGGGGTACTGCGAGGACGTGAAATTCGAGCGCGTCGACGCGGGCATAACCGATGCCACAAAGGCGGACGCGGGCGCCTCCGAAACGGTGCCCGATGGCGTCGTGGCGCTGCTGCGCAAGGTTTCGGGTAACGAAAAACTCGAAGTCAGCGCCGAGGCGCTGAAAACGAGCGAGGTCCCCGCTCTTCTCCTTGTCAGCGAGCGCTCGAGACGCTTCGAGGATATGATGCGTCTCTATACCGCGCCGGGAGAAACTCCTCCGACCTTCCCCGTCGATTACAAGCTGACGCTCAATACCTCGTCCGGGCTCTATTCGAAGCTTTGCGCCCTTGAGGCGTCGGATCCCGAACGCGCCGAAAGATTTGCCGCGTTTATGTACCGTCTGGCGCTCGTCGCCCAGAAAAAGCTGACCGCGGACGAACTCTCGCTTCTGCTTTCCGACGGATACCGGATGCTTGATCTCTTTTGAAAGGAGCACGTTTTATGAACAAAATAACCGATTATAAAACTCACGGCACCTGCTCGCGCGCCATCAGGGTCGAGACAGACGACGACGGTGTGATCGTCAGCGTCAGTTTCGACGGAGGATGCAACGGAAACACCAAAGGAATATCCTCACTCGTGCGCGGAATGAAGGCGGAGGAAGCCATAGAGAGACTCGAAGGAATAAGATGCGGCTTCAAGTCCACGTCCTGCCCCGATCAGCTCGCAAAAGCGCTGAAAATCGCGATTTCCGAAGACTGAAATAAATACAAGCGACAGCGGCTGTGCCGGTTTATCCGGCACAGCCGCTGTCTGTTAAATAAAAATCGGTGTCAGCCACGGATTCCCGCTTTCAGTTTTCCGTCTTCAAGACGAATCTCGATAACTTCTCCGGGCTTTACCGTGCCGCGAAGAATTACCGACGCGACTTCGGTCTCGACGTGCTTCTGGATGAATCTGCGCAGCGGACGCGCTCCGTAGACCGGATCGTATCCCTCGTCGATGATAAAGCGCCGCGCCTCGGGCGAAAGCTCGACCTTCAGTTCCCTGTCGGCCAGCCGTTTGTTGACGTCGTCCAGCATAAGATCTATAATACCGGATATGTTGTCTTTTGACAGCGGCTTAAAGAGGATGATCTCGTCGATACGGTTGAGAAACTCGGGTCTGAAGCTGTCTTTCAGCTCATTCATCACCCGTCCTTCAGCTTCGGGCGAGATATTGCCCGACGCGTCGATGCCGCCGAGAAGATACTCGGATCCGATATTCGAAGTCATGATAAGGACGGTATTCTTGAAGTCGACGGTTCTTCCCTGCCCGTCGGTTATCCTGCCGTCGTCCAGCACCTGGAGCAGCACGTTGAAGACGTCGGGATGCGCCTTCTCGATTTCATCGAAAAGCACGACCGAATATGGCTTGCGTCTGACGGCCTCGGTGAGCTGCCCGCCCTCGTCATATCCGACGTATCCGGGAGGCGCTCCGATCAGCCGGGACACCGAGAACTTCTCCATATACTCGCTCATATCGATCCTCACGATGTTGGATTCATCGTCGAAAAGAGAGGCGCAAAGAGATTTGGCTAGTTCGGTTTTTCCCACGCCGGTCGGACCGAGGAACAGGAAGGAACCGATAGGTCTGCGCGGAACCTTGATCCCCGCGCGCGAGCGCATGATCGCGTCGGTAACCTTTGAAACCGCGTCGTCCTGACCGATAACGCGGCGGCGGAGTTCGTCACCGAGACGCAGGGTCTTGTTGCGTTCGCTCTCGTTGAGCTTGGAAACCGGTATTCCGGTCCAGTGGCTGATGATATCTGCAATCTCTCCGTCGTCGACCGCAAGATGAGCCATCGTCAGCCCGTTCGCGGAAATCGACGCCTCCAGTTCCGCCAATTGCTTTTTCAGTTCGGGAAGCCGCCCGTACTGAAGCTCGGCGGCTTTTGCGTAGTCGGAATCGCGCTTGGCGATCTCAATCGCGTCGCTT
>JAGDAM010000198.1 GCA_017959485.1 Clostridia bacterium | reverse complement strand
TCCGTCGCCCGTACGGGCGACACCGTGGCTCGCCGCATGCGAGGCGTGCCCCTGCCGGGGAAGGCCGGGGTCGCGGTCACTGCGAACACAGTGCGTCTGAATAATCCTCGGCGAGCATACATTTTCAAGCAGACATCCTATGGCCGCCCATACGGCGTAAACGTTAATGATTTTTACCATTCAAGTCTCAGTCGCGGCGTCCCATTCGCACGCAAACGCCGCACCCTTACCCCAGCATCTCCCTCGCCAGGTCCCCGATGATTTTGCACCCCTTCTCTATCCTCTCGGGGCTCTCGGTCGAATATGACATCCGCACCGAGTTGCAGGGCGCGCCGACGACAGGCGTGAAGGCGCTTCCGGGAACGAGCGCCACCTTGCGTTCGAGCGCGCGCTTCACGAACTCGCTCATCGCGATCTTTTCGGGAAGCGTGCACCAGATGAAGAGTCCGCCCTCCGGACGGGTATATTTCAGCTCGCGCGGAAGATATCCGTCGAGGCAGGAAAGCATAAATCCGCATTTGCGCCGGTAAATATCCCTGACTTCGGCGATATGTCCCTCGAAATCCCTCTCCGTCATATATTTGTGACAGAGAATCTGGAAGAACATATTTGTATGTACGTCCTCTACCTGCTTCGCGACGACGATCTTCTGTATCACGTCTTCGGGAGCGGTGACGTATCCGACGCGCATCCCGGACGACAGTATTTTCGAGAAGGAGGAGCAGTAGATGACGATCCCCTCGGTGTCGATGCTCTTGATCGTCGGAATCTCCTCTCCTGCGAATCGCAGTTCGCCGTAGGGGTTGTCCTCGAGGATCATCACACCGTGTTTCAGGGCGATCTCGTATATCTTCTTCCGCTTTTCGAGCGACGTCGTGATCCCCGACGGATTCTGGAAGGTCGGGATAACGTAGAGCAGCTTCGCGCGTTTCTCCCTTGACAGGAGTTCGTCGAGCGCATCGGTATCGATACCGTCCTCCTCCATCGGCACGCCGAGGGTGACGGCACCGTTAGATCTGAATGAATTGAGCGCCCCGATAAACGACGGATCCTCAGCGACGACGGCGTCGCCCTCGTTGCAGAAGGCCTTGCAGGCGAGTTCGAGTCCCTGGTTGCCGCCGCTGACTATAACCGTCTGATCGGTGAAACCGAGCCCGTCCTCCGGAAAAGCTCCGATTCCGAATTTCGTCTTCTGCCTCTCGGCGATTGCGCGGCGGAGGGGCAGATAGCCCTCGGTCGTTCCGTACTGGAGCGCGGTCACCGGCATCCGCTCGTAAATCTCAGCCGATATCTCGGCCATTTCCGCCACCGGGAAAGACTCGGGGGCCGGGTTCCCCGCCGCGAAGGCGATTATCTCCGGGTCGGTCAGCGACTTGAATATTTCTCTTATTGCCGACGGCCTGAGCGCCGCCAGTTTGTCCGAAAATCTGTAATCCATCTTTTTTTCCTTTATACGTCACGGGTGCGTGAAAAGACGGCAGCCCATTCCGCACCCAGTTTTTCAAGATAATACGAAGCGTTGCCTATCGCGAGACGTCTGTCGGGTTCGATATCGGTTATTGTCCTTATCGAGCGCAGACCCAGCGAGAGCAGTTCTTCCCTGTCCCGCCCGACGGTTCCGGCAATCACGTCGACCGGGACTCCGGCTTCCGAAGCGGCGCGGGCGACTCCCTCCACCGCCTTGCCGTAAAGACTCTGCCGGTCGATCTTTCCCTCTCCGGTGATGACCGCGGACGCGCCCTCAAGAGCCGCGCGGAAGCCGGTCATCCCGAGAACGGTATCGATCCCTCTCATAATTTTTGCTCCGCAGAAGGCGATGAGCGGCGCCGGAAGTCCACCGGCGGCGCCGCACCCGGGCACCGACGCGACGTCGCGCCCGCATGTCTTTTCGAGCAGACGCGCGTACACCGTCATTCCCGCCTCCATAGCGGCAAGTTCTTCGGCCGTCGCGCCTTTCTGCGGCCCGTAGACGTAGGTCGCACCGTCTTTCCCGAGCAGCGGATTCGTTATATCCGCGGCGACGGTGATCTCGCATTCCGACAGCGCGGGATCAAGTCCCGAAAGATCGACCGACGCGACCCTTCCGAGCGTTCCTCCGGTCGGAACGAACCGATTCCCTTCCCGGTCGCGGAAAACGGCGCCGAGCGAGGAGAACATTCCGCATCCGCCGTCGTTGGTGGCGCTGCCGCCCGCCGTAAGCATGATCTTTCTGAAGCCGTGCGCGAGCGCGTCGCGGATCAGTTCGCCGACGCCGAAGGTGGTCGCCGTCGCGGCGCGCCTGTCTTCTCCCGTGTAGGTGATGCCGGCCGCCTTCGCCATCTCGACTACGGCGCAGTCTCCCGACGAGCCCAATTCCGCGCCGACCTTTTTCCACTCGGGACCGGTAACCGTAAGCCTGTATCTGTCGGAGGGAGCCGTTATGGCTTCAAGCGTTCCCTCTCCGCCGTCGGCGACCGGGAAGCATCTGACCCCGGCGTCCGGCAGAACCGAAACTATGCCGCGCGCAATCGCCTCCGCGGCGTCTTTCGCGGAAACGCTCCCTTTGAAGGAATCGGGAGCAATAACGAGTATGCGCTTCTTCGGTTCCATACGCGGCCGCCTTCCGGGTTTTTTAGGATAAAATTATAGTTATAATTATTATATCATATAAAAGCCGGTTATTTCAAGTCCCGGCGGGACGAATGGTTCGAATTATTGCACGGTACGGCCGATTTGCGCCGGGCAGGTTCCGGGTTGCAAAAAAAACCTTTTTGAGTTATAATATTCCCGGCGCGGCGGCACGGTGCCGCGAGCCGCTCGCCGGGAAGGAGGCCTGCCGGATGAATATTCTTCTCTGCACCTCGAGAATGTGTCCCGGCGGAGCCGAAACTCACGTTCTCACGCTTGCGCGGCAGCTTGCCGGGACCGGGCATACGGTGTCGGTCGCGTCGTCCGGCGGAGCGCTCGTCCGGAAACTCGAAGAGTCGGGCGTCAGGCACGTGGCGGCTCCGCTCGACAGAAAAGACGCGCTGTCGGTCATCCGTTCCGCACGCGTTCTCGCTAAAGCCGCAAAAGGCGCAGATATCGTCCACGCACACGGACGAATCCCGGCTTTCATCTGTTCCCTGCTCAGCCGCCTCACCGTTTTCCCTCCGTTTTTGACGACGGCTCACGGCTTTTACGATCCCGCGCCGCCCAAAGGCCGGATGACCGCCTGGGGCTCGCGCGTCATAGCGGTCAGCGAAGACGTCGCCGGCTTCATACGCGCGCGATACCGGCTGCCGGGCGAAATGATTACAGTCATTCCGAACGGAGTCGCGATCCCCGCGGCCGGAACGCCAGCCGATAGGCCGCGGTTTGTCACGTCGGGCCGGCTCGACCGGGACAATTACCTTTCATTTCTCGCGATTATCGAAACGTATAAAAAACTCGCCGCGGCTCATCCGGGAGATATTCCGCCGCTGACCGTCATCGGAGGCGGAAACGCCGAAGCCGCGCTGAGATCCGAATCGAAAAAGACGGAAGCCGGGGAGATAGTTTTCACCGGCGCCGTCGCGGACGCCGCGAGACTTTTGCGCCCCGGGGACGTCTTCATCGGAAGGTCGCGGGCGGCGATCGAAGCGGCAGCCGCGGGGCTCGCGGTGATTCCGTTTTCGGAGCACGGCTGCTCCGGGATCCTTCTCCCCGAAAACGCCGATGAGGCATATCGGACGAACGTGATTCCGGCGGGCGGCAGGGTCGCGCCGCTCTGCGGGGCTATGGAAGATCTCGCGTACAACGGCGAGCTCCGCCTGCGCGCGGCCGCCTGCGCGCGAGAAATCGCCGGATTGCGCTGGAATATAACGGATATTACCGAAAAAACGCTGGACGTTTACCGGTCTGTCATAGAGGAACACCGGAAAGAAGTCACTCTCTGCGGCTATTTCGGGCACGGAAACGCGGGCGACGAGGCAACCTTCGAATGTGTCAGACGCGAAATCGAAGACCGCCTTCCGGGTTTCGGGATCAGCGTCCTTGCCGGCAGGCGGGCAAAGAAGGAAAGCCGCTACGAAGGCGTCGTCACAGTCCCTTCGAGAAACCCGTTCGCGATATCCGCTGCCCTCCGGCGTTCGCGGCTCTTCATTCTTTGCGGAGGGAGCCTGCTTCAGAACGCGACGAGCAACCGCTCGCTCGCCTACTACTGCGCGGTGACGCGTCTTGCCGCGCGATTCGGCTGCAGAACCGGCATCCTCGGAGGAGGCATCGGTCCGCTGCGGGGAAACAACGCCCTGAAAAGCGTCGAAAAACTTCTCTCTTCGCTCGACACCGCGGGATTTCGCGACGAAAAGTCGCGGTCTTTCGCAGCGTCGTTTTTACCCGGAGCAAGACTCGGCGCCGATCCGGCTCTCGCCTTCCGCGGCCTGTGCGGTATAACGTCTCCTGCCGTCCGGGAAAAGACGCTTCTCGCCGTTCTGCGCCCCTCCGGAGGCCGCGCGGGTTCGGTACGGCTGCGCGAAGAAGCCGAAGCCGCGGTCGAATCCGCCCGTGAAAAAGAACTCGAGCCGGTCATAGCCGCAATGTCTGCCGCAGACGTACGCAGACTCGGACGGCTGGCGAAAAAACTCGGCGCGGCGTTTCTCGACCTGTCGGAACCGCGCGACGCGCTTGCGGAAATATCGTCCTCGTCCTTCGTCATAGCCGGGCGCCTCCACGCGGCGGTGTTCGCGGCAACGTCCGGCACTCCCGCCGTCTGTCTCGCCTACGACCCGAAGGTAACCTCTTTCGCGGAGGTCGCAGGATATCCCGTGGTAGCGCCGGAAGGCGACGTCCGCGAAGAGATTCGGTCGGCCGTTCAAAACGCGCGAACCCCAGACGCCGCAAACGTCAGTGCGGCCGGAGAGCGCCTGTCGGACGACTGCGGCTCGGTTTTGGCACGAGATTTTCCCTAAAAAAACAGTAACCCGCGAATAATCAGCGAAATAAATCATCATCGAGGATACGTCATGAAGGAATTTTTCGGCATCGGAGGGTACGCAAGAACCCCCGAAGGGTATTTATCATTCGAACACCTGTTATTCGTCACCCTGCTGATGGCGGCAATGACGGCTTCCGCCGTTCTTCTCGGACGCCGGTACCGGAGCTCCCCGCACCGCGAGAAAAAAAGAGTCCTTGCGGCAGCCGCCTTTCTCATCGACGTGATAGAACTCTTCAAAATCGTATTTCTCTGCTTCAGGGAGCACAACCCGATGCAGTGGATCTATCTGCTTCCCCTCTTTCTGTGCAGCATCCAGCTGATCACCATACCGATGGCGGCCTTCGGAAAAGGGCGTTTTGAGGAGGCGGCGCTTGATTTCGTGATGATCTTCGGACTGCTCGGAGCGGTGCTCGGAACCTACGGAGCCGGACAGAACTACGCCGCCTACCCCGTTCTTTCGTTCGACAACGTCGTGTCCGGACTGACTCACGCGATCTCCGGCTTCTGCGCGATCTATATCGGCGTGTCGGGTCTATGCAGTCTCAAAAAGAAAAACGTCCCGGTAACCTTCGCGATACTGTCCGGATTCTGCGTCGCGGCATACGCCGCCGACCTGCTGATACCCTACAATTACATGTTTCTGATCAGAGGCGACGGAACCCCCTACGATATCTTTTACAACCTCACCGGCGGCAGCCCCGTCTTCTACCCGCTTACCGTATACGGACTGTTTATCCTCTACATCGGCGTATTTTACCTTATCACGGATATCGTGAGAAAAAAGCGGGCAAAATGACAAAATAAAGCGTATCCGCGCGGCTCGGAAAGAGCCGCGCGGATATTCGTTATTCCGTTACCGTTTAAGAAGTTCGCTGACCATATTGTGCACCTCTTCGCGTTCGATTCCGAGGGCGCACGCAATCTCGCAGTAGAGGCAGTTGCGAGAGGTGTGTTCGGCGTCGCTGTCCATATCCGGAAGACGCCGGCGGGTCTTTTTGAACTCGGCGCGTCGGATCTCGACCGTCTTGATCACGCTGACGTAGTCGGCAAGGTCGGTGCGCCGGACAATCCCGCGGTAAATCTCGCGGCGCTGTTTTTCGACCGGAATCTCAAGCGGCTCGATCAGCGGAATGCGGTCGAGCAGACTCCTCGCGCAGTCGGCCGAAACCGGCTCGCGTATCACGACGTTATCGCAGTCGACAGGGGTGTATATCATCATATTCGACGTGTCGAATACCGGCGCGAGGACGTAAAAGAGACGTCCGTCCCCCGGCTTGCCGAAGGGCGAAGGTATGATCTCTTTGACTTCGCAGACGCCGCTGTTGCCGTAGACAATCCTTTCTCCTACGCTGTACATTGACCCACCTCATTCATAATCGGAAAAAATACGGGCACTTATATTATAACCAAAAAAGCGTTTTTTGTCAACCGGTTTTTCCGCTCCTCCGGCGGTTGACAACGGGGCGCTTTTGTAGTATAATATTAAATTAGGTGTTTAATGCCCAATATTTTATAAAGTATATTACAAAGGAGGATAATATGCCGGAAGCATTAACATATATCATCGTCGCCGCGGCTGCCGCAGTCGTTGCGCTGGTCGCGGGTATCTTTATCGGTATCGCGATCCGCAAGAGCAAAGCCGAAAAGCTCATCGGCTCCGCCGAAGAGCAGGCCAAGAAGATCGAAGTTGAAGCCCGCCTGAAAGCGTCCGACGACGCCCAGAAGGTGCTTATGGACACCACGAAGATGGCGGAACAGATGAGAGCGGAAGCGGAGCGCGTGCGTTCGGAAGCCGACCGCGAAATCGGCCGCAGACGTTCGGAGATGGCCAAATCGGAAAACCGTCTTTCCCAGAAGGAGGAAAACCTCGACAGAAAAGCCGAACAGCTGGAACGCAAGTCGGAACAGCTCGACAAAAAACTCAAGGAAGCCGACGCCGCCCGCGAAGAGGCGGAGAGAGCTCTCGAAGCTCAGCGCCACGCGCTTGAGGAGATCGCCGGACTGACCGCCGAAGAGGCGGTGGCGCGCCTTATGGCGGAAATGGAGGAACGGGCCAAATTCGATTTTTCGCACCGTCTCGACGAACTTGAGCAGGAGTTCAAGGAAACCGCCGATGAAAAAGCGAGAAGCATAATCACTCTTGCCATCCAGCGCTGCGCCGCCGATCACGTCTCGGAAGCGACTGTAACGTCGGTCCAGATTCCCAACGAGGAAATGAAGGGCAGAATCATCGGCCGCGAAGGAAGAAACATCCAGAAGCTCGAAACTCTCACCGGAGTCGAGCTGATCATCGACGACACTCCCGACACCATCACCGTCTCGGGATTCGACCCTGTCAGACGCGAGATTGCCAGAATTACGCTTGAAAAACTCATTGCCGACGGACGCATCCATCCCGCGCGCATCGAAGAAATGTACGAAAAAGCGAAGCGCGAGGTCGAGGCGGGCATCAGGCAGGCCGGCGAACGCGCCACCTTCGAGGTCGGCGTTCACGGTATCGCTCCCGATCTGGTTAAGATTCTCGGACGGCTCAGATACCGCACGAGTTACGGTCAGAACGTTCTCAAACATTCGGTCGAAGTCGCTTTCCTGGCCGGCATTATGGCCGAGGAACTCGGAGTCGACGCCTCGGTTGCAAGACGCGCGGGGCTTCTGCATGACGTCGGCAAGGCGTTCCCGCACGACGTCGAGGGAACCCACGTCGAGATCGGCGTGAACACCGCCAAGAAGTACAAGGAGAGCCGCGAAGTCATTCACGCGATAGAAGCTCACCACAACGACGTCGAGCCCCGGACGGTCATCGCCGTTCTGGTACAGGCAGCCGACGCGATCTCCGCCGCGAGGCCCGGCGCGCGCCGCGAGGACCTGGAAAATTACATCACGCGGCTTGAAAAGCTCGAGCAGATTGCCGGCGAGTTCAGGGGAGTCGAAAAGGCGTACGCCATTCAGGCCGGCCGC
>JAGDAM010000197.1 GCA_017959485.1 Clostridia bacterium | reverse complement strand
TGGCGGCTCCGAGGATACTGTCGGTCGAGCGGTAGTTGCGCTCGAGTTTTATCACTTTCGAGCCCGGAAACGCCTTTTCAAACGTAAGAATATTCTCGACGGTTGCGCCGCGGAAGCGGTAGATGCTCTGGTCGTCGTCTCCGACGGCCATGATGTTGCCGTGGCCGCGCGACAGGAGCTCGACCAGCGAAAACTGCGCGGGATTTGTGTCCTGATACTCGTCGACGAGAATATATCTGAACTTGTTCGAATAATAGGACAAAGCTTCACCGTCGGAATTAAGGAGTTCGACGGTTTTCATGATTATGTCGTCGAAATCGAGGGCGTTCGCCTCCCGCAGGCGCGCCTGATACCCGGCGTAAACCTGTGCGACCTTCTTCTCCCGGGGACCTCTCGCAGGAAACTCTTCGGGTCCGACAAGGCGTTCCTTTGCCCGGCTTATAGCCGCGGCGACGTATTTCGGGCTTAGCGCGGCGTCGTCGACGTTCAGCTCCTTCATAACGTCGGAGATGAGTTTTTTTGAATCGTCGGCGTCGTATATCGTCAGCTGCGATCCCGCGCCGGCGGGACCGAAGCGCGAGCGGAGTATACGCATGCAGATCGCGTGGAAGGTGCCCGCCCAGATTTCCCCGGCGTCGGCGGCGCCGCAGATACCCGACGAAAGGCGGGTCTTGATCTCGTTCGCGGCCTTGTTCGTAAAGGTTATGGCGAGGACGTTGTACGGAGGGCAGGGCCGGTCCGCAAAGGTATCGAGCAAAGGTCTGATCTCGGCAGGGGACAGTTCCAGCGCCGCCTCGAGCGCGGCGACGGTGTCTCCGGTAAGATCGAACGGGACGTCCTCCGAACAGTATCCGCCGCCGTATCTGATTATCTGAGCCGCGCGGCGCACGAGAACGGTGGTCTTGCCGCTTCCGGCGCCCGCGAAAACCAAGAGCGGTCCTTCGGTTATATATACCGCGGCGCGCTGCTCGGGATTGAGATCGGAATCGGCCTTTTCAAACAGCGCACGATTTATTTTCAAATATCTTTTTTTCAGTTCTTCGGTCATTGTCACTCGAGCAAATATCTTGAATCGGACTCGCTGACGACGGCGGACGACGCCTTAAGGAAGAGAACGAATACCGTCAGCGTAAGAATAAGCGAAACCGCCCACCACGCCCCGAGCAGCCCCGTCAGAACGTACTTCGCGTAAGCGGCGGGATCATGAGACTGCAGAGAGAAGTTTATTCCGTAGGGCAGCGTCACCACGTAATCGAGAAGGCCGGACGCAAGAGCGGAGAGGGCGGCAAACACCGCGCAAACCCGCAGACGGCGGTAAAGCCCGAGTCTGATCTCGCTGAGGCGCTCCGACGCGAAGCTTTCTCCGGCGGAGGACGGAATATATCCGCAGTGGTCGCGCACGACGCGGGCGAAGGCGCACAAAATCAGAAGAGAAACCGCGGCGGCAAGCAGCGATCCCGCAATTTTCAGCGGATAGTATCTCCAGAAATGCGCCCAGGCCTCGGGACGGCGCTGCACGTCCGACCACTGCCAGCGTTCGGCAAATCCGAACGACAGAACCCATGAAGCCGCGGAAATAGCCGCGAGGAGGACCGACGCGACGATACCGGGCAGCTTAAGTTTAGAAAAACGCCCGAGGAATACGAACGCGACGGTTGCCGCCGCGGCGGCGAGAAAGTTCGGAAGCACGTTGACTCCGTCGAAGAATACGTCGGATAAAAGCAGAAAATAACTGCCGGAGGCAACCGCGGCCGCCCTTATCGAGCGCCTGATTCCGACGGACGGACGCGACAGGACGTTTTCCTCGTATAACTCCGAGGCACGTTCAAAAGTCGCCCGGGCGCCGCGTATTTTCAGGAAGAAAACCGTGATGAAGATCAGCCATACGACTCCGGATACGAGGCCGAGCATTACCGACGAAACACGGAACAGCCAGAGAAACTCCGACCAGTCGAAGTGGCCTTCGTCGTAAGTGTGGGACGACAGAACCGAAAACTCGGGAAGCACCGCGAGAACCGCTTTCACAACCGTAAAGACGAAAGTGAAAACCGAAAGGACCGGAAGCGGGCGGAACAGCGGCCGGTCGCCGTCGTCGGCGAGATAGTCGAGACCCCGGAAGAGTTTTCCCCAGGCGGACCTGAGGAGTATCACTTCTCCGAGACAGAACAGAAACGCGAACAGAAGACTGTACGTCGCGCGGTTGGATTCGTCGAAAAAGCCCGAGAAAAGGAGAACTACCGAAGCCGCCTTCGCGGCGGTCAGGAAGAAGAGCTTCACGAACGCGGAAAAAGAATCGCCGAAGTAAGTTTCGGTATCTCTCAGCTTGCGCAAAGCGATCAGAATCAGCGCGTACCCGATGAAATCGGGGAGAAAGTCTATCACCGAATACTCGGGATTGAAAAGCAGGAAGGGCGCGGCGATAATAAGCCCGAAACCGGTTGCGCCGAACGCCTTGTTTTTTAGCTTGCTCATCGTCTTTCTCCTTTCCCGGGGTAAGTTAAGGCAATGCGGTTATTCTTCCGACTGCCGTCCGGCTCCGCAGCATTTCTTGTATTTTCTTCCGCTGCCGCAGGGGCAGGGATCGTTCGGACCGACCGCCTGAGGCACCCTTACCGTAGTGGTAACCGGAGGCACCGGGACAGGTCCGCGCCGGACGTCCGCCGGACCTTTCAGCTGTCTCTGCGGCGCTCTTCCCTGCCTGCGCGCCGATCCGCTGCGGCCGAAGCTCAGCCGTCCGACGTTGTCGGCGGAAGCGGCGACGACCTGCGGAAGTCTTTCGGTAAGAACTCTCCGGACGGTGTTCTGCCGGATCTCGTTTATCATTTCTGAGTAGAGATTCGATCCGATTATGCGGTATTCGTTGACCGGATCCCGCTGAGCGTACGACTGAAGCATAACGTTGGTCTCGAGATTTTCCATCTCGTCTATGTGATCCAGCCAGAGCTCGTCCACGGCGTCAAGCAGCTTGATTCTCTCCCACGCGTGGAAAATGCCGTCCTTGTCCTCCTCTTCCCTCTTTTTGTAAAGAGCGAGAAGATTCGCAGCGATAATATCCCCGGCGACGGCGGGATCGGTGACTCCGTCGAGTTCGCCCTCCGAGAGACCCCAGCCGAGATAGCGGCGGTAGAGGCGTTCCGTGTCGAGACCGGCGTCATGCCTTCCCTCGCCGGTGACTGCGTCGGCGGCGTTTTCGCGGGCGGTGGATTCGATCATCTGCCGGATCTTTTCCGAAACGTCGCCCTCCATTAGAATCTCGGCGCGCTGTCCGTAAATCTGAAGCCGCTGTTCATTGAGTATGTCGTCGTACTGAAGCACGTTTTTGCGGCGTTTGAAGTTGTCTGCCTCAACGTTCTTCTGCGCCTTTTCTATGACGTCGGCAAGTATGCGCAGATACCGGGACAGATCGCCGTCGCTTTCGTCGTCGGCCATCGCGGCGGACAGGGCGGCGAATTTCTTCATACGGCTGTCGCCGAAGAGACGCATAATGTCGTCGGTGAGCGAAACGTAAAAGGTTGATTCGCCGGGGTCGCCCTGACGGCCCGATCTTCCGCGCAGCTGATTGTCGATCCGTCGCGACTCGTGCCGCTCTGAACCGATTATGCAGAGGCCTCCCGCGGCGATAACCGCCTCGCGGTCCCTGTCGATCTTTTTCGAATAACTCTCCTTCAGGCGGCGGAATTCGGCGTTTGCGGCCGTCTGGACCGGATCAGGCGTGTTTTTTCCGATGACCGACATCGCTATCTGCTCGTCGGTAAACTCGCCCTTCTTCTTCATTTCGGCTCGGGCCAGCATCTCCGCGTTTCCGCCGAGGAGTATGTCGGTTCCGCGTCCGGCCATATTCGTAGCCAGAGTGACGGTGCCCGGCATTCCGGCTTCCGCGATGACCTGCGCCTCGCGGGCGTGGTCCTTGGCGTTCAGCATGTTGAACTTAATGCCCGCGGCCCGCAGCAGCGCGCCGAGCTGCTCGGATTTTTCAACCGACGCGGTTCCGATAAGAACCGGCTGCCCCGCCGCGACACATTCGGAGACCTTCTTCACGATCGCGGCGAATTTGCTCTTTTCGTCGGTGAATATCCGGTCCGGATGATCCTTCCTTATCATCGGAAGATTCGTCGGGACCTCGACGACGTCAAGTCCGTAGATTTCGCGGAACTCGTTCTCCTCGGTCATGGCGGTACCGGTCATTCCCGAGAGCTTACGGTACATCCTGAAATAGTTCTGGATGGTGACGGTCGCCACGACGCGGCTGTCCCCTGGGATATTGACCTTTTCCTTCGCCTCGATCGCCTGATGCAGTCCGTCCTGATATCTTCTTCCGGGCATAAGACGTCCGGTGTTCAGATCGACGAGGATTACCTCTCAGTCGATGATGACGTAGTCGACGTCGCGCCTCTTCACGCCGTGGGCGTAGAGCGCCTGATTCATATTGTGGGCGATCTCGGCGTTTTCGGGATCGTTGAGGTTGTCGATCTTAAAGAATTCCTCGACCTTCCGTGCGCCGCGGGGAGTCAGGACCGCGGTCTGGTGTTTCTCGTCGACGATGTAATCGAAATGCTCCTCGTCCGTCTCGGTTTTCGAGTCCTGCTCCTTAACGACCTTGGCCGACAGGCGGCGGACGCAGGCGTCGCAGCGCTCGAAGATGTCCGACTTCTTTTCTCCGACACCCGAAATAATCAGAGGAGTTCTCGCCTCGTCGATGAGTATCGAGTCGATCTCGTCGATTATGCAGAAGTTGTGCCCGCGCTGAAGCAGCATACTGCGTCTGCGCGCGATGTTGTCCCTCAGATAGTCGAAACCGAACTCGGTATTCGTGCCGTAGGTAATATCGCAGGCGTACGCCGCCTGCTTCTCGACGACGCTCATGGCGTTCAGAATGACGCCTGTGGTGAGACCGAGATAGCGGTAAACGCGTCCCATTTCGTCGGCGTCGCGCTCGGCGAGATACTCGTTTACCGTAACTATATGGACGCCCTTGCCGGTCAGCGCGTTAAGATAGGCCGGCATAGTGGCGACGAGCGTCTTTCCCTCTCCGGTCTTCATTTCGGCGATTCGGCCCTGGTGGAGCAGTATTCCGCCGAGCAGCTGAACGTAAAACGGACGCTTGCCGAGAGCGCGGTCCGCCGCTTCCCGTACGGCGGCGAACGCCTCGGGAAGCAGGTCTTCAAGCGTCTCGCCGGCGGCGAGGCGCTCGCGGAAGACCGGGGTGACTCCCCTCAGTTCGTCGTCGCTCATCGCCCTGAAGCGGTCGCTCATTCCGTCGATGAGATCCGCTACGGGCTTTATCTTCTTTATCTGCTTTTTGCTGTAATCTCCGAACAGGAGTTTCTCGATTTTCATTGCGGCTCCGGGTTGTTATTAATAAATATATTATACAACAGGATTTATCATTATGCAAGACTTTTGTCGTGCGGGCGTATGCACGGAAGTTAAATTGCCGCTTCGCGGCAGCTAAATTATCTCGCTTCGCTCGATAGCTAAATTGTCCCTTCGGGACAGCTAAATTATCTCACTTCGTTCGATAGCTAAATTGTCCCTTCGGGACAGCTAAATTGAATTCGCCGCAGTTAGTTCGGCGAAGCCGAATTTAGCTTGCGAAGCAAATTTAGCTATGCGAAGCATAATTTAGCTCGCCGGAACGGCGAATTT
>JAGDAM010000196.1 GCA_017959485.1 Clostridia bacterium | reverse complement strand
TAAACACCCGCGGGAAGCGGGTCGGGCATCGCGGTCCCGGTATAATCCATAAGCGCGGCGTTGCCGACCGCGACCGTCCGGTCCCCCACCTTCGCGACGCATCCCTTCCCGGGTATTTCGCGGCAGTCCGAGGGTTCGGCCGAATCGGGCGACGCCTCCTTGAGGCAGATCGCCACCGGATGTATCGAGGGATATTCGGCTGACGCCGCGAGCGACAGAAGCTCTTCTTTTGAAACGGGGGAACCGTCGGCAACGGTGACGTCCGCAATGCTGAGTTTGCCGTCGGTCAGCGTACCGGTCTTGTCAAACACGAAGGTATCTGCCTTCGCGACCGGGGAAAAGGCGTGTCCGCCCTTGAAAAGAATACCGGCAGACGCGGCTCTGCCTATTCCTCCGAAGAAGGCCAGCGGGACCGAAAGAATCAGGGCGCAGGGGCAGGATACGACAAGAAAAACGAGGGCGCGTCTTATCGACTCTCCCCAGGCCGACAGCCCGAAGAGCGGCGGGACGACCGCGAGCAGGAGAGCTCCCGCCACTACCGCGGGAGTGTAGACTCTCGCGAAGGAGGATATGAACTTCTCGTCCTTCGACTTCCGGTCGGAGGCGTTCTCTACCAGTTCGAGAATACGGGCCGCCGCAGACTCTCCGGCGGGACGGAGCACTTCGCAGACGAGGGCGCCGGATATTACGACCGAACCCGACCTGAGTTCGCTTCCCTCTCCGGCGGGACAGGGCTCGGATTCGCCGGTCAGCGCAGACGAATCGACGTCGGCTCCGCCGGACGT
The DNA here is from genome assembly GCA_017959485.1 of Clostridia bacterium. Next base: position 1,356 of record JAGDAM010000196.1, on the reverse strand, counting down.
GACGCGGCAGTCGGCGGGCACACGTTCGCCGCTTCGGATAACCACGGTCTGCCCGGGTGTGAGGTCCGACGCGTCGACTTTTCTTTCGACGCCTTTTTCAACGAGGTTGGCCTCGTCGGGACAGATGTCCATAAGCGCCTTCACCGAATCGCGCGAGTGCCTCACCGCGCGCGCCTGGAAGTATTCGCCTATCTGATAGAATATCATAACCGCCGCGGCTTCGGAGAAATCCCCGAGCGCGAAGGCGCCGCCCGAGGCGACGGTCATGAGAAACTTCTCGTCGAGCAGATCTCCGCGGAAGATGCCGCGGAAGGCGCCGAACACCACGTCGGCTCCGCAGATCAGGAAGGACGCCGCGCAAAGCAGGGCGGCCGCGACCGGGTGCCCCGTCTTCTCGAGGATGAACCCGGGAAGGAACAGCGCGGCGGCGACGGCTATTCTCAGCGGAAGGTTCCGCGCAAGACGCCTCGCCGCCTTTTTTACACCGCTCATTTTCTTACGGTGACACCGTCCTCAAAATCCGCAGCGATCGAGCTGAGAAGAGCGAGCAGAGCGTCCTCTTCGAGATCGCTCTCGACCGTCAGTTTTTCGGCGAGAAAGTTGATCTTCGCGGAAGTCACTCCGTCGGCTTTGGACATTTTGTCGCCGAGTTTGGCGGCGCAGTTGGGGCAGTCGAGTCCTTCGATTTTGAATTTGTAAGTCATAACAATCCTCCGTCAGCCGCCGGGGCGGCTTTTATTATTTTTCGTTGAGATGGTCAAGAGCCGTCTCGATAATCTCCCGCACGTGGTCGTCGGCAAGCGAGTAATAGACGTTCTTGCCGGACCTGCGGCAGACGATCAGCCGGCTGTCGCGAAGAATGCGCAGCTGATGCGAGACAGCGGAACGCGTCATACCGAGCAGCTCGGCTATGTCGCAGACGCAGAGCGGATCGCCGTCGATCGCGAAAAGAATCGAAAGACGGGTGCTGTCGCCGAAGATCTTGAAAAAGTCGGCAAGATCGTACAGCTTTTCAATATCGGGCATCTGCCCGCGCCGCTTTTCGACCGCCTCGGTGTGTATCTCCTCGCAGTCGCAGACGGGCAGCCCGTCTTTTGCGGTCTTATCCTGATAATCGGCCGTCACTGCGTTTCCTCCTCTTCTTCGCTTTTTCCGGGACAGTCCCGCCCGGCAAATCGCCGAACAATTGAGCAATTGTTCAATCGTTGTATATATTATACACCCCGCTTCAGAGTTTGTCAAGGGGGAAAAATGAAAAAAACGGATATAATTAACGACTCATACTGCCTTGGCAAGGATACCATAAAAAACGCAACTGACGTTTCCGTAACCCGTCCAAGGAGCGAGCATGCTTTG
>JAGDAM010000195.1 GCA_017959485.1 Clostridia bacterium | reverse complement strand
TGGATTCAGTATACCACAAAAAACCGCTCCTGTAAATGTCCATTCCTAAGGGACGCCCCACAAATTTCGCTGTCCGCTTAGCAGGGCCCCCTTAAAATAGGCCTGTCCATTTTACAGGGTACAGTTTATACCCTGGCGTCGAAATCCCCCAAAACCGCCTGTTTTCCCGCGATTTCTCAACGAAAACAGACAAAAAATCACCTCGGCAATCTGCACACGCGAATTGTGCGGTATTGCCTTAGCTCGGCGAAGCCGAATTTAGCTATGCGAAGCATAATTTAGCTCGCCGGACACGGCTGATTTAGCCGGGGCTGAAAATAGTCTTTTTTCAGCCCCAAAACCGTTACAGTGAAAAGCTTTCGAAATCCGCCCAGGGCACGTCGACTCCGGTCTCGTCCGCGAGGCGTACTCCGATGTGATGAAGCATCGGAAAGTCTTCCTTTTTCACCTTTCCCGACGCCTCGAGCGCCTCGACGGCCTCGACGGTGCGGGCGGCGATGGCGGTCGATTCGAGAGTCACTCCGGCGAGCATCCTCTTCGCCTCGGTGAAACTGTGCCCCTCTCCGAGCAGTATCCCGAGCTTTCTCGTTCTTCCTCCGAAGACGGTGACGTAAAGATCGCCGGCGCCGAGGGTTATGTTTTCCGGCTTGCCTCCGCAGAGATCGAGGAGCTTCGTCATCTCCTTCACGGCCTGTCCGAAGAGCGCGGCCTGGGAGTTGTAATGCTCGAATTCTCTTCCCTCTCTCTTATAGGACATGCCGATCGCAAGTGAAATCCCCAGCGCGTAGGCGTTTTTCAGCGCGACGGCGCACTCGACGCCGCGGACGTCGGTCGAAAGACTGACCATGTAGAAAGGCGCCTCGAACCAGCTCCTGACCTTGCGGAGCAGTTCGGGTTTGCGGCCGCAGAAGGTGACGCAGGAGGGATCGAGATCGGCAAGCTCGTAGGACGTGCAGGGGCCTCCTACCGCCATGAAATCGATATTTTTGCCGCAGGCAGCGGCGACCTCCTCCATTTTTTCGGGATAGGAGATCATTTTTCCCTCTCCGAGATGAAGCATGCCCTTTGTTATCGAAAGCACCGGAACGCCGTCGGGCAGACGCGGTATCACGTTTTCCAGGTACCAGTCGAGTCCGAACGAGCTGACTCCGCAGATAGTAAGATCGACGCCTTCGAGCGCCCGGTCAAGCTCGGAGAAGTAATAATACGAGTATCTTTCCGGGAAGGGTATCTTTCTTTTCAGAGTGAGATGCTCTCCCGTCTTCTTTGCGTGATCGATAATTTTGTCGTCAAGGACAGATCCGACAAGTCGTATGTCGCAGCCGTTGTACGCGGCCGGCCAGGTAATGGCGCTGCCCATCATTCCGCTTCCGATGACGGCTATCACCGGGCGGCGTTCGCTTCCGTTCATTGTGAATACTCCCTAAAGTGTAATGTTTATTGGTATCTGAAAAACGAAGACAGCTGTTCCGCTCCCGCCTCAGGAGGGATATTTCGCCTCAACCGTCTTGACGAAATTGCGGACCTTGGAGGTCGACGATTTGCGGACGTTGCTGAAGGTCGAACCGAGAGTACCGACGGTCCCGGCCTTGACGATCGAGTAGATTGAGCTCTCGAGTCCGGTGACACCGGCGGCCTGGTCGATATCGTAGGTCTTCGAGGAGAAGATGATGTCGAGCATCTTCGTGTCCTCGTAGGTGCGCGCGAGGCGCGCGTCGCTGAGAAGATCGTAGAAGGCGGCGTGCAGAGTGACGACGCTCGGGTTGGGATTGGTGTAGGAATAGAAGGCGAGCGCCTCGGTGACGGCGGCGGCGCTGTCGAAATCGGCGACGTTCTTGGGCATCGACAGCGGCGAGGTGTTGGAACCGCTCGCGAAGCAGTAGTATTCGGTGCTGCCTCCGCCCTGATTGGGTATCGGAAGGATGCCGTAGTCGTCCTTCATGTCAAGCATTCCGTTGACCGCCGACAGGGTGGTCGATCTGAAGAGGACGCGCCCCTCCTTGAAGAGCCCGGTGGCCTTCACCCAGACGTCGCTGTTGTCGAAATGTTTGGTATTGTTGACGATCATAATATCCGGATTGGCAGCCATCGACACCGTCTTTTCGAAGGTTTCGAGTATTATCTCGTCGTCGAGATTGCTGACAAACTCTCCGGCGCGGTTGACGAGAGTCTTCTTTCCAGATCCGAGGAAGAAGTAGTATGGAGCCGAGACCTCCGAAAGCATTCCCCAGACGCCGTTGTCGTCGTTCGGGTCCTCGGTCCTGCCCTTTATCATCTCCATAAGCAGATCGTAGGTCCATTTTCCCTCGGAGACGAGAGAGTATGGTGTGCCGTACTGCGTCGTATAGCCGTAGTCGGCGTACATGCCCTTGTTGTAGATGACCGACATCGTGCGCAGATCGTCGCGGATGTTGATTTCCCCGTCCGCCATGAATATCCGCTCTCCGATCTTGTATTCGCTGAGGATTCTCTGGTCCCACCACTGCGATCCGAGCGACAGTCCGTCGACCTTCGAAAGATCTGCTACGTCGCCCGACTGGACGAGCGTCACCGTTTTGTTGGCGCTCAGGAAGGCGATTTCGGCTATCTCGGTTCCCGATTGGACAGCTATCGACACCTTGTTTGCGGCGTCGGAATCGACGGTATGCTCAATCTGACAGTTGTATCTGTCCTCAATGAGAAACTCGCGGCGGAGCAGCGAGTCCTCTATGACCGCACCGGTCTCGGTCTCGCTCTCCGAGAAGTGCATCGGGACCCAGAGCTTGTTGTCCGACACTATCATGCGGTAAACGTATTTGTCAAGATCGATCCTGGCCGGCTCGGGGATTCCGGTCTCCTCCGTCGTCGCCTCTTCGGTTGCGGCTGCCGCCGTGGTGCCGGCTACCGGAGCCGCCGCGGTCGTGATCTCCGGATCCGCCGCGTTGCCGCAGGACGCCGCGAGAATCAGGAAACATATAACGAGAGAAATCAAAGAAACCGTTTTTTTCATAATAAGCGCTTCCTTTCAGAGAAGTTGTCTTTATTATACCCCTTCATTGACAATAAAGTCAATAAAAACCTTCAAAACGATTGACAACCGCTCTCTTAAATGGTAAAATAAACCCGACTTCACCCGGTATCCGGACCGAAATTCCGGAACCCATCCCCGGCATCGCGAGGACGCGTTTTCCCGCGGGCCGTATAAGATGATATGGAAAAGGCCGTAGAAGAAACATCGATTCTGCTCAACACCCCCGTTTCCCCGTCCGAACTCGCGACGCTGAAATCGCTCGCCCCGGAAGGACAGGGCTGGCTGTTCGCCATAGTCGGCGGCATTTCGATCAAATCGGAGTTCTGCCGCAGCGTGCTGCTCGTAAACGACTCGGAAATTGTCGTGCACGAGCTTGACACGGGGGTCACGGGACACCGCATCGCACTCTCCGACGTCGAATCGGCAAAAAACAAGAGGATGTACGGAAACGCCATCCTGCGTCTGAATATGAAGGACGGCTCGGTTGTCAACATATTTAGATACACCTTCTCGGTAAACGCCCTCTGCGAGGCGACCGCCGGTTTTATTAACAGGATATCCGGAGGAACCGATCCCGAAGAGGCGTTCGACGCCGTGAAGGCGGTCTACGAAAAACAGCTGAGCGTCTGCCCGAAATGCGGCAGGGCGCTCTCCTCTCCCGGAGTCGAGTGCATCCACTGCGCCAGTAAGAAGAAGGTCGCCTCCAAACTGCTCAAGTACATCACGCCCGAGTGGAAAAAGCTGATCGTCACGGTGCTTCTCTCGGTGGCGACGACCGCCATCGCGCTGGTCCCGCCGATGCTGAACCGCCGGCTGATCGACGACATTCTTAAAAAGACGAACGGCGCTTTCCCCGAAAACGCCAAAGAGCAGCTGTTGCAGATCGTCTTTATGCTTATCGGGATACAGATCGTAAGCCATCTGATCGGCTGCATACGCGGAGTTATGCTCCGCCGCGCCGGCGACCGGGTCGTTATGCGAATCCGAAACGACGTTTACGAGAAGGCGCAATACCTTCCGATGCGGTTCTACGACAAAACCTCGACGGGCGCCGTCATCAACCGCATCAGCGGAGACAGCTCGACGATTCAGGCCTTCATGCTGCGCATTTCGCAGGAGGTCGTCGTCCAGTTCTTCCAACTGATAGGCATAATAGTGATTATGCTTGTTCAAAACTGGAAACTGACTCTCTTCTCGCTGATCCCGGTTCCGCTCGTTGTAATCGGCGCCCGCGTCTTCTCGAAGAAGATCCGGCCTTTCTACCTGCGCATCTGGCGCAGATGGACCTCGGTCACTTCGGTGCTGACCGACACGATACCCGGAGTCAGGGTCGTAAAATCGTTTACCAACGAGAAGAATTCGACCGAGAGATTCAATGAGAAGAACGCCGAATGGTACCGCACCGACGCCTCTGCGGCGACGATACTTCACGCCTTCCCGGCCGCGGTCGGAACCTGCATAGGTCTCGGCTCGATACTCATCTGGTGGGTCGGAGGCAACGACGTTCTGCGCGGAATCGACGGAATGACCGCCGGCCTTCTGACCGCATTCATCTCCTATGCCGGAATGTTCTACGGGCCGGTCAACTTCTTCGCAAACCTCAACGACTCATATCAGCACTCGCTGGCGTCCGCCGAGCGTATACTCGACATACTCGACGCCGAACCCGAGCACGATTTCGGAAAGGGCAACATCCTTCCGGGAATCAAAGGCAAGATCGAGTTCCGCAACGTCAGTTTCTCCTTCGACAGGACGAAGAAGACGCTTAAAAACATTAATCTCACCATAAATCCGGGCGACATCGTCGGCATCGTCGGAACGACGGGCTCGGGAAAATCCACGCTCGTCAACCTGTTTTCACGCTATTACGACCACTACGACGGCGAGATACTCGTCGACGACGTCAACATCCGGGACATCGATATGCAGTTCTACCGCGGACAGATCGGTTTTGTCCAGCAGGAGCCGCTGATGTTCCACGACACGATATTCAACAATATCGCCTACGGACTCCCCGACTGCCCGGTCGAACGGGTGCTTAAGGCGGCAGACGTAGCCAACGCGCACGAG
>JAGDAM010000194.1 GCA_017959485.1 Clostridia bacterium | reverse complement strand
GCGCTTTATGATAGACAAAAGCGAGCAGGGCAAAGGGTACGGTCAGGCGGCGATGGAAGAGATAATCAAATACTTCAAAGACAACGGCGCCGACCGGCTTTATCTTTCCACCGAGCCCGAGAACGAGGTGGGACTGCACGTGTATCACAAGTTCGGATTCCGTGAGACCGGTATCATCTCGGACGACGAGGCAATGCTGATGCGGATGCTGAAGGGTCCCAACAGGACTGTCAAAGAGTATTTCGGCATCAACGTCGATGAACGCATGCGCATCAAAGGCAGGAAGGGTTACGGCGTCAGCATCGCCGGATGCGACGGAGACGGCGACGTCTCGACCTACTGCTCGGGCAGCGGCCGGTACGGCGAGGACTTCCCGGTGAATCCCGATATGCTGTTCCAGGCGGGATCGGTATCGAAGCCGGCCTTCGCCATGACGCTTCTGCGCTTTGCGGATAAGGGACTTATCGATATCGACGCCGATATCTCGGGCGTCGTTCCCGAATACGCGAAGGCGCCCTTAACTTTCGCCGCGCTGCTGTCGCACACGGCGGGTTACAATCTGCACGGCTTTCCCGGATACAGGGCGGATCACGAACCGCTCTCGCTTGAAGACGTGCTTGACGGCAGGGGCAATACGCCCAAGCTGCGCAGAATCAAGCCGTACGGAAAGCAGCACGAATATTCCGGCGGCGGGATTACACTGGCCGAGCTCGCGTTTACATGGATCACCGGAATGACTCTCCGCGATGCCTTCCGGCAGGAGGTCGCCGAACCGCTCGGACTGACCCGGACCGGCTTCTTCCAGCCGCTTGACGAAGAATTCGTCGCAAGCGCCGCTTTCGGCGGCAGACTGGGCCTTCGCGAAGACCCGGAACACGGGTATCACTATTATCCCGAGCACGCCGCCGCCGGGCTCTGGACCACTCCTACCGAGCTTGTAAAGATTGGGCTTGCGCTTTCAAAGAGCTATCGCAGGGGCGGATTCTTAAAAAAGAAGACCGCGCGCCGGATGATGACGCCGATTATGGACGACTACGGCCTCTGCCTCTACTCCTGGGATTCGAAGGCGCGCAAGGACAGCGTCGCGGGACACGGGGGAGAGAATTGGGGATTCCTGACAAGCTGGACCTTCTCGCTCAAAAAGGATATCTGCGTTGCCGTCATGTACAACAACGTTACAGAAGCCGCGGACGAAGCGATGGAAGACCTCGCCTGCGATATTTACAAAAACGCCAAATAAAAACGCCGCGTCGTAGTTCTTTTTCAACAGGGGAAAACATGGTAGAAACGTATGTTTTACGGAAAAGAATGGCCGGTGCTTGAATACGACGACAGTCCGTCGGCAAAGCTCAATCCGTCGCACTACGCCGGCGACGGATTCGATACCGACAAGATGGTTATAACCTTCTTTCCCGAGGTTATCGAGAAGCTGCTTCGCGCCGGAAAAATCGAAAAATACAAGATCATCCCGGGCGAAAACTCGCTGACAATCTACCGCTTTGCCGACAGCCCCGAGGTTCTCCTGACGCTCGGCCGGGTCGGCTGTCCGGCATGCGGAGGCAATCTCGATCTCTTCAACGCAATGGGGATAAAGAAGGTTGCCTTCTGCGGAGGCGGAGGCGTTCTGGACCGGAATATCGCTCCGGGTCAGATACTGCTGGTTGAAGGCGCGATTCGGGACGAGGGATTTTCCTATCAGTATATCCCGGCGTCGCGCGTAGTTTACACCGATCCCGCGGTTACCGAAAAGATTGCGGACGAATTGCAAAAGCGCGAAGTTTCCTTCATTCGCGGCCTCTGCTGGACGACCGACGCGATTTTCCGCGAAACGGCCGACCGCATCGAGCGTAGAAAAAGCGAGGGCGCGAAGATCGTCGAAATGGAGCAGGCGGGATGTATCGCGGTCGCGCGGTTCCGCGGATTCGATTACGGAGCGCTGATCTACGGCGGAGACGATCTTTCGGGCGAGGAATGGGACGGCAGAAAGTGGCGCAGCCGCGAGGGCGTGAGATACGATCTCGTCGGGCTGTGCGCCGAGCTTGTCGGTCTGATCTGACGGGACCGGAACGGAGAAAAAACTTGAACGAAAAGATGACGGGGGAGATATGCTTCCCGGTCCGCGGGAGCGGCGGCAAGACGTCGCGTACGTATGAACGGGTATTATCGGGGAGATAAAGATGCCGGACAGAACGGAAGATAATGCTTTTGCAAGGACTGCGCTTCTGATCGGAGACGAGGCGCTGGAGCGGCTGCGTTCGAGCCGCGTCGCCGTTTTCGGCGTCGGAGGCGTCGGAGGATACGTCTGCGAGGCGCTCGTGAGGAGCGGAATCGGGAAGTTCGACCTTGTCGATTTCGACAGGGTTTCGCTGACCAATCTGAACCGGCAGATCATCGCTCTGCGCAGCACGGTCGGCAGATACAAGGTCGACGTAATGAAGGAACGCATGCTGGATATCAATCCCGGCGCCGAAATCGAAGCCAGGCGGTGTTTTTTCCTTCCAGAAAACGCCGATGAGTTTCCCTTTGACAAGTACGATTACGTCGTGGACGCCGTCGACACCGTCAGCGCGAAGATCGGCATCGTTATGCGGGCGCGGCAGTCGGGTGTTCCGGTTATCAGCAGTATGGGCGCCGGAAACAAGCTCGACGGGAGCCGCTTCCGAGTCTCGGATATATACGAAACGAGCGTCTGCCCGCTTGCGCGGGTGATGCGCTACGAGCTGCGCCGCCGCGGAGTCGACAAACTGAAGGTCGTCTGGTCCGACGAAGAGCCGATAAGGCCCGCTGAGCCGGGCTGCGGTTCACAGGGCGAGACGGAAGTCCCCGAAGGACGGCGGTCGGTGCCCGGAAGCACCGCATTCGTTCCGTCTGTCGCGGGACTTCTCATAGCCGGAGAAGTCGTGCGCGATCTTGCCTTCGGGCAAAAATAACCGAAATTCGCCGGATGAATATGACTATAATAGACAAAGCAAAAGAATACGTGACCGAGCTCTTCCGCGGCAACGCCGACGGACACGACGCCGGGCATTCGCTGCGCGTTTTCCGGAACGCGATGAGCATCGCGGAGCATTATCCCGACTGCGACATAACGGCAGTGGCCCTGGCGGCGCTCCTTCACGACGCGGATGATTACAAACTCTTCAGAACCGAAAACAACGCGAACGCCCGCGCCTTTCTGTCCCGGGAGGGAGTCGATCCCGAGACGGCGGACAGGATCTGCGGGGCGATCGAATCGGTCTCTTTCAGCAACAACCGCGGAAAAAGGCCGGAAACGCTCGAGGCGATGATCGTTCAGGACGCCGACCGGCTCGACGCGATAGGCGCGGTCGGAATCGCGCGGACCTTCGCCTACGGAGGCGGGCACGGCAGATCCGTCGAGGATTCGGTGCGGCATTTTCACGAAAAACTGCTGCTCCTCAAAGACCTGATGAACACCGAAGCCGCCCGCGAGGCCGCGCTAAAACGCCACCTGTTCATGGAGGAATTTCTGCGCGAGCTGGAGAACGAGACCGGAATCGCCGCCTCGAACCCGGATTGAGGGATTACAGAGGAGCGTTTATGACAGACTCGCCGCCGGCTCCGACGCCGCGTACGGGGATTTTCTGAGCCGGCTCGTCCCGGGCATCCCGAGAGACCGGATAATCGGGGTCAGGACTCCGGCCGTGCGGGCCGTCGCAAAGGAACTTTTCGGAACGAAGGAAGCGGATGAGTTTCTTGCGGTTCTGCCGCACGGATACTACGAGGAGAATCTCGTCCATTTCTTCCTGATCGCGATGATAAAAGATTTCGACGAATGCGCCGGGGCGGTAGAGAGATTTCTGCCCTACGTCGACTGCTGGCCGGTCTGCGACCAGTCGAGTCCGAAGGCGTTTTCGAAAAATCACGAAAAACTGCTTCCGCTGATAAAAAAGTGGATCGCATCGGACCGCGTGTACACGGCGCGGTTCGGAATCCGCATGCTGATGAACGAGTTTCTCGGAGAGGATTCTTAGGAAGCACTGAACAATTCGGTGCACGCATCCTGACGGCTCATTTTCCGCCCGTTTCCGCGTCGAAATCTTGAAATACCGCCTGTATTCCTGCGATTTCTCAGCGAAAACAGGCAAAAAATGATCTCGCCAATCTACGCACGCCGAATTGTTCGGTGCTTCCTAAATCCGGAGTATCTCGAACTTGTCGCGGCGAAGGAAGGCGGGGACTACTACCTGAAAATGATGAAGGCATGGTTCTTCGCCACGGCTCTCGCATATCGGTTCGACGAGGCGATAATCTACGCGGAGCCGGGGCGTCTCGACGAGTGGACGCGCAAAAAAACGATACGCAAAGCGCTCGAAAGCTTCAGAGTGTCGGAAGAACACAAGGCCCGGCTGAAAGAACTGAATACCTGAGAGAAACGAACGAGGATTAATGTGTTTTTTTCTTCAAAACCCCCAAAATATTGCAGAAATGACACAAAACCGACGAAAAAATATTGAAGAAATGACCTAAAGCCGCAAAACAAATACAGAACGAAAAAGAATTCTATCGCTTGTATATCAGAATGATAATGAAAAAATACGCCATTCCTTTAATAATGCTTGCAGTTTTTGAGGCGGTAGCCGTCACGCTC
>JAGDAM010000193.1 GCA_017959485.1 Clostridia bacterium | reverse complement strand
TTGCTGAGAAGGCGCGGAGAAACTGGATGTTTCTCAAGCATTCAGACGCTACGTCAACGTGGCTTTGCCCCGTTGCCGCGGCAGGCACAAAAAGGGCCGACAGGATGCGTACGATAAATGGTGCGCTGTTGCCCCTACAGGCGTAAAAAGAGCCGTCAAGACGCGTGCGTCGAATTGTGCGGTATTGCCTTAGCCTTTGAGTTTCGCTATCGCGGCGGTCTGCGCTTCATCGAGCGTTCCGATGCTGGTGTCCGCGATCTTATCGCATACGCTTGAGAAGTGGCAGCGCTTGCGGCTTACGAGCGACGTTGTAAGAAATCCGTTGACGAAGGCGACGTTGTCGGGATCGTACGGAGCGTAGCGCAGCGTGTAGTTGTTAGTCTGCGTTGAGTTTGAGTTGTTTCCGCTGAAAGAATAGAGCGGCTGGTAGCAGCCGAAGTCGACGACGGCCCAGCAGACCACCTCGGGCATATCGTCGTATGTCAGGTCAAGACTCCAGAAGCGCGCCGCGTTTTCGGTGTTCAGCGTTTCGTCGTCCGACTTGCGCTGCGGATAGCGGGAAGACGGCTTCAGGACCACGTAGGATCCGGTATCCGAATTCTTGATGTTGAAATTCTTGTCGCGTGAGCTGTCGGCGTCGACGAGGAAGACTTTAGTCGAATCGGGTACGCTCCAGAAAGAGCGGAAGTCGGCGAGCTGCGCGTGAACCTTGTGCGAATCCGAGCTGTAGAACCAGAGGATGAAGATTTCGCCCGGCTTGACGACGCCGTCGGCGTACTCGGGATTCGACGGGCGCGTCTTTCCCGTCCAGTAGCCGTCGTGGTAGGTGTAGGGGCTGTCGGTCCAGTCGCTTCCCGGGAAGATCGCGGTGTATTCCTGAATCAGGCGCTCGAAGTAGGTTGAAACGTTCGAGGCGCCGCTGCCCTGGTATCCGACCATATAATCGAACACGTTCAACTCTTTATCCGAGTTGTTGTATACCTCGATGAACTCGAAAGGATCGGCTCCGGCGGTGTATTCGGCGTTGATATTGCTCGACACTTTGGAATACTGGTCAGGGGATATCTTTGTGATCAGGAGGTCGGGACGCTCGGCGTTGTTCTCGGGATCGGTGTAGATCTCGTGACTTTTGACCCCGGACGAGGCGGAGGTCTTCGTTCCGGCGAAGGCGGTTTTCTGCTCCTGCGTGAGCGTGCCTACGGTCGCCTCGGCGTAGAGCGAAATCTTGTCGAGATGCGCGCGCTTGCCCGACGCGAACGAGCTCCTTGTGAAGCCGTTGCCCTCGGCGGACGAGGCGGTCTCTGGAAGATAGCTCACGGTGTAGTTCGTCTGCGAGTTTTCGCCTCCGTTGGCGGCGGCAAAGCTCTTCAGCGGTTCGGTCTTGTAGTCAAGTACCGCCCAGCTGACGACCTCGGGGAGCTCTTCATAGGTCTTTTTGTAATAGTTGTGATGCGTGTTGTCAGATTCGGGATAAAAGGTCTTGTCGGACGAGCGGCGCTTCGGGAAGCGCTCCGACTGCGCCATTATCGCGTAGGTGCCGGTCTTGGCGTTCTTGATGTTGAAGTTCATCTCGGCATCGTTCGCGTCGGCGTCGAAAAGGAACACCTTGACGCCCGCGGGGATGCTCCAGAACGCGCGGAACTGTTCCACGGTGCAGTTGAGCATATGGTCTGCGTCACTGTACATCCAGACGACGAAGACCTCGCCCGGAGCGATTTCACCGCCTTCGTAGGCGGGGTTCTCGGGGTAGGGAAGGTCTCCCTGCCAGTATTTGTGCGTTGTGTTGTACGGGGCCTCGGTCCAGTCCTTTCCGGGGTGGAAGGCGGTGTATTCCTGGATCGAACTCTCAAAGAAATCCGCGTCGTCCGACCCGGTTCCCTGATAACCCAGCATATAGTCGTATACGTTGACCGGATTGTCGGAGTTATTGTAGATTTCGATGAATTCGTAGACGTCGCGCTGGGCGTAGCTGTCGCTGAATTTCGCGTTGACGTTCTTCGCGTTGTCCGCCGCTCCGTACTGGTCGGTCCCGATCTCTGTGATGATCAGCTCGGGATATAAAAGACCCGGGTCGGCGCCGGCGCCGAAGGGCAGCAGGTTGCCGCCGATCAGTATCACCGCGGCAAGTATAACGGATAATACTCTTTTTTTCATGATCTTTCCGCTCTCCTTCCCGTTCAGTCGGTGTAGGCGAACTCGGCTTTCGCCCACGAGGTGCCGTTAAACTTGTATTCGTAAATGTGCTCGGTTCCGGCTTCGCGGATCGACTTTACGATCTGACCGTCGATGAAGACGAGCGCGGTGCCGTTTTCCATAGCGTAGCCGACGTTGTATTTCGGCTCTTTCAGTCCGAGGATGGCCTGGTCGAATCCCGCCCAGAGGGCGCTGTTTGAGAAGTGAGGGCCGTAATAGATGTTTATGACGTCAAGTCCGTAGAACCACTTGTAGACCGAATCCGGGAGCTCGTAAAAGTCGTTCCAGGCGGCGTAGGTCCAGCACATTCCTCCGGCCGATCCGCCGATGCAGACGACGCCGCTGTTGTATGCCTCGATGAGATATTTGTCGACGTCGAACTTTTCCCAGGTCGAGTACATGTATTCGCTCTGGCCGCCGCCTACGATTATCAGATCGGCTCCTACAATCTTCGCGCGAAGTTCGGCGGGATCGTAAAGCGTCGTGCTGAGCGCGATTGCTTCGACGTTTCTCGAGTAGCTCCGCATGGTCGAGACGTAGCTGTTGATGTTGGAGACGGTGTCGCGGCCTGCGGTGCAGAGGACGATGACGTTGGGGTTCTTTTTCTCAATCAGCGAGAAAGCGGCCTTGTAGGTCTTGGATCCGGCTCCGCCGCCGCTGATGACCGCCTTTTTAACGACGCTGATCTCGGGCGCCGACGAGGTGACTTCCTCGGTCGCGGGATCGGTCGCGGGCTCGCTCGCTTCGGTAACCGCGGTCGTCGCGTCCGGGGCTTCGTGCAGCGTCGTGACTTCCGGCACGGTAGTCGCCGAGGTGTCGTCCGGCGGGGCGGACGGATTGCCTCCGCACGCCGCGAGGCAGGCAATTGTCGCGAGGACAAGGAGCAGCGCGGCTAAAACTGTCGGTGTTTGTCTGATCAATGCAATCTCCTCCTTATTACGCCGTCGGATTGCACCCGGCGGTGGGCTTTTTGAATCTGTGAATATGATATCACCTTTGAGGTCCGTTGTCAAGCCGGAATCGGAACGCGGCGCTTTTTCCCGGTTGCTTTTTTTGTGAAAATGTGGTATCATAGAGAAAGAAAAAAATAGATTTACGGAAAGGACGCGACTCTTATGAAAAGCATTGTAAACGATGATTTTCTGCTCGACACCGAGGCGGCGAGAAAGCTGTATCACGGGTACGCGGAGGAGCTTCCGCTCATAGATTACCACTGTCATCTCGACCCGTCGCAGATAGCCGCCGACAAAAGGTTTTCGGATATCGGCGAGGTGATGCTCGCGGGCGACCATTACAAATGGCGCGCGATGCGCTCTCACGGAATATACGAAAAATATATAACCGGTGACGCTCCGTGGCGCGAGAAGTTCCGCGCTTTCGCGGGGATGATGCCTTACTGTATAGGCAATCCGCTTTATCACTGGACTCATCTCGAACTGGCAAGGTATTTCGGCGTGTACGAAGCTCTCGACGCGGAGAGCGCAGACCGGATATTCGACAGATGCTCCGGGATACTGGCGGAAGATGGATATTCCGCACGGGGACTTATGGAGAGATCGAACGTTCGCGCGGTCTGCACGACCGACGATCCCGCCGACACGCTCGACGCTCACCGTGTGATCCGTGAGAGCGGTTTCGGAGTGCGGGTCCTTCCCGCGTTCCGACCCGACCGGGCGGTCGCGATCTCCAAAGACACTTTTCTTCCCTATATTAAAAAAACCGGAGCGAAGGATCTCGCCGGCCTGAAAGCGTGGCTCTCGGCGCGGATGGATCATTTCGCCGCGAACGGCTGCCGGCTGTCGGATCACGGGCTGGATTTCGTTCCTTTCCGCGAGGGCGACGCGTCCGCCGTCTTTGACAAGGCGCTGTCGGGCGGGCGGATAACCTCCGACGAGGCGGAAGCGTATATGACCGACCTGCTTCTTTTCTGCGGGCGCGAATACGCGCGCCTCGGGTGGGTGATGCAGATACATTTCGGCGCTCAGCGCAACAACAGCACCCGTTCTTTCGAACGCCTCGGACCCGACACCGGGTTCGACTGCATGTCGGACGGCGGCGGCTCCGGGAAGCTCGCGAAACTCTTTGATTCGCTCGAGAAGGACGGCGCGCTTCCGAAAACCGTCGTCTACTCGCTGAATCCGAACGATCTCTATATGCTCGGCTCCCTGATCGGCTGCTTCCAGGGAGATGGAATACGCTCAAAGATACAGCTCGGGTCGGCCTGGTGGTTCAACGATCAGTTCGACGGTATGGAGGCGCAGCTGCGGGCGCTCGGCAATCTCGGGATACTCGGAGATTTTGTCGGGATGCTGACCGACTCCCGCAGTTTTATTTCCTATCCCCGCCACGAGTATTTCCGCCGGATTCTCTGCCGTCTCCTCGGCCGGTGGGTCGAAGAGGGGTTCTATCCGGACGACGAGGAGTACCTCGGAAAGATAGTCGGGGACATCTGCTTTTGGAACGCGGAGAAGTATTTCGGGTTCTGATGCAGCGTTAAAACGACTGATTGTGAATGGCAGATCCGTGTCACGATATAAGCCAATAATTATTGGTATCCGCGAGTAGGGGCGGCCGGGGGCCTTCGCGCCTCGCGGCGCTCGGCAGTGAAGTCATACGGCTGCGCCGTACGGTGAAGTTCGGCCAGCGTCCGAGTGAAATAAAACGCTCCGCGTTTTGTGAAATCTTCGGGCAGAGCCCGAAGGTTAAATAGACTCAAATAACAATAATTATTTACGTTTACGTCGTAGGGGAGGCCGGGGGCC
>JAGDAM010000192.1 GCA_017959485.1 Clostridia bacterium | reverse complement strand
TACGGCGGAACTTATTCTGACCGATCCCGATCACGTGCTCGAGTCGGGCATCGAAATCAAGGTGGCGCCTCCCGGAAAGATAATAAAGTCGCTTATGCAGCTGTCGGGAGGAGAGCAGTCGTTCGTGGCCATCGCGCTCTTTTTCGCCATCCTGCGCGTCAATCCGACGCCTTTCTGCATCTTCGACGAAATCGAGGCCGCGCTTGACGAAGTCAACGTGGAGCGGTTCGCGCAGTACGTCAGAAGATATTCCGAGTCGACCCAGCTGATCATAATCACGCACCGCCGCGGCACCATGGCGGCCGCCGACCGGCTGTACGGAGTGACCATGCCCGAGTCTGGCATCTCAAAGGTGCTGACTCTCGACGTTAACGAGATAGCCGAAAAGAAGGGGGCGCTCTGGAATGAGCTTTCTTGATAAACTGAAATCAGGCCTGTCGCGCACGAAAGAGGCGCTGATGGGCGGAATAAACGGACTTTTGCGCAACTTCGTGCGGATCGACGAGGACTTTCTCGAAGAACTCGAAGAGCAGCTGATCTGCGCCGACGTAGGCGTCGAGACGAGCGAAAAAATCATAGACGACCTGCGCGAGCGGATAAAGGACGACCGCATCCGCGGACGCGACGACGTGAAAGCCGCGCTGCGAGAAATCGTCGTCTCGATGATAGGCGAAGACCGCGGACTCGAGCTTTCGACGAAGCCGTCCGTGATACTCGTCACCGGAGTCAACGGCGCGGGCAAGACGACGTCGGTCGGAAAGATTGCCGCGCGCCTTCGCGAGGACGGAAAAAAAGTGGTCGTCGCCGCCGCGGATACCTTCCGTGCCGCCGCGATAGACCAGCTCGCCGTCTGGTGCGAACGCGCCGGCGTCGAGATGATAAAGCAGTCGGAGGGTTCGGATCCGGCAGCCGTCGTCTTTGACGCGGCCGCCTACGCGAGAAACCGCGGAGCCGACGTCCTCATCGTCGATACCGCCGGACGGCTGCAGAACAAAAAGAACCTGATGAACGAGCTCGCGAAGATCAACCGCGTCATCGACCGGGAGCTTCCGGGCGCGTCCCGCGAGAATCTGCTCGTCCTCGACGCGACCACCGGTCAGAACGGCGTCAGCCAGGCGAGAGAGTTCGGACAGGTCAGCCGCCTCACCGGCATCGTGCTCAACAAGCTCGACGGCACTGCGAAGGGAGGAATAATCCTCTCGATCGGATACGAACTCGGCCTTCCGGTCAAGTTCATCGGCGTCGGGGAGAAGATAGACGACATGCAGCCCTTCCGGGCAGCCGAGTTCGTCGACGCGATCTTTTCCGAATAACGGAGGCCGGCAGATGGACGTGGTAATCGCCACCCGCAACCGCGGGAAGCTTCCGGAGCTGCAGACGCTCCTTTCGGCCTACGTCGACGGAATACCGCTGCGTCTTCTCACACTTGACGACGTCGGATTCACCGGAGACATACCCGAGGACGGGACGACGTTTGAGGAAAACGCGATGATAAAAGCGGCGGCGGCAGCGGATTTTTCGGGTCTCTGCTCGATCGCCGACGATTCCGGCCTCTGCGTCGACGCTCTCGGCGGCGCTCCCGGCATATATTCGGCGAGATTCGCCGGAGAGGGACACGACGACGACGCGAACAACCGCCTGCTCCTGGAAAAGCTGCGCGGAGTGAAGGACAGAAGCGCCGCTTACGTCTGCGCGATGGCGGCGGTCTTTCCGAAAGGCACACCGCTGTTCGGGCCGCCGATCGTCGTCACCGGACGCGCCGAGGGCGAGATACTCTGCGGACCGCGCGGAAACGGCGGCTTCGGATACGATCCCTTTTTCTGGTTCGATCCGCTCGGCAAGACCTTTGCCGAACTCGACCCGGATGAAAAAAACGCGGTCAGCCACCGCGGAGACGCGGTAAAAAAGCTTGCCGCCGAGATTAACGGCAGGATCAGCGCCGCAAAGGAAGAACTATGGAAAAAACTGATATTCTGAGAAAGCCGCTTACAGCCGCCCAGCGCGCCAGACTGCGTTCGCTCGCGGCTGCGAGGCAGGCGATAATACAGATCGGGAAGGACGGCGTCGGAGCCAATACCGTCGCGACTCTCGACGCGGCTCTCGAGTCGCGCGAACTCGTCAAGGTCACGGTCCTCAAGACCTGTCCGACCGACGTGCGGGAGACCGCCGAGGCGCTTGCCGCCGCCACCTCTTCCGAGGTCGTTACCACGATCGGCAGAAAAGCGGTCTTTTACCGCGAATCCGCCGAAAACAAACAGATCGAACTCTGATACGGTAACTGTAATCTATGACAAGCTACGATGACGCCGCTCTCGGCGCACTCCGCGCCTCGGTCGCGGGGCGTCTGTCCCCGAAGCGGATGCGCCACGTGCTCGGAGTCGAACGTGAGGCCGCGGAACTCGCGGGGCTTCTTCTCCCGGACGCCGGGGCGGAGCCGCTGCTGCGCGCCGCGGCGCTGCTTCACGACCTGACGAAGGAACTGCCCGCGGAGGCGCAGGTCGCACTGCTCGAATCGGCCGGAATCACTCCGTCGCCCGTCGAACTCGCCGCTCCGAAAACGCTTCACGCGATATCGGCGCCGGTGCTGATAAAATCGGAGTATCCCGAATTCGCCGATCCGGATCTTCTTTCCGCGGTGCGCTGGCACACGACGGGACGCGCCGGAATGACGCTGCCCGAGAAGATAATATATCTCGCCGATTACGTCGAGCCGACCCGGACCTGGCCCGACTGCGTAAAACTGAGAGACGCGTTCTGGTCCGCCTCTCCGGAAAAGATGACCCCCGCGGAGCTTGACGCTCATCTGCGCTCGGTTCTCATCCTCTCGTTCGATTTCACTGTCCGGTCGCTGCTCGACGAGGGACAGCCGGTGCATCCCGCCACCAACGAGGCGCGAAACGCCCTGATTGCGGAGGGGAAATGCGCAGGCGGGGCAATATAGCCGCCAACGCCGCGGTGATCGCGGCGGCGGTGCTCGTGCTCGCCGCGGCCGTCTTCATTACGGTGAAACTGATCGGATACCGCCCGCCGACCGGTCCCGACGTAGAAACCGGTACCGGCACCGACGGCATCGCGGAAACGCTGCCCGCGCCCGGGACCGATTCTCCGACCGGGCTGCCCGAAGGCGAAAAATACAACGTTCTCTGCCTCGGACGCGATCCGACGTCGGGACTGTGCGACACCGTGATTCTCCTCGATATCGCGCCCGACGGCGGTATGACTGCCATGCAGATTCCGCGCGACACATACGTGCGGGTCGGGAACGAGGGCAGAAAGCTCAACTCGGCGTTCAGTCTGCTCGGCGCCTTCGGAGAGGGATCGGCCACAGCGCTTCTGGCGGACGCTCTGTGCGTCAGAATCGATTTTACGGTCGTGATATCCACGGCGGCTTTCCGAGCCGCGGTGGACGCTCTGGGAGGCGTTGAGATCGACGTTCCGAACGATATGGACTACGACGATCCCTATCAGGATCTTCACATTCATCTGAAGGCCGGACGTCAGCTGCTCGACGGAAAGAGCGCGGAGGATTTCGTCAGGTTCCGCTCGGGTTACGCGAACGGCGATCTCGGACGGCTCGACGCGCAGAAGATCTTCCTCGGCGCCTTGGCGAGGAAGGTCAGGGAAGAACTGACTCTCGAGGCGGCTTCGGACATCATCAGCGGCGTATTGCCTCTGGTCACTACCGATATGAACGCCGCCGACGCGCTTTTCTTCGCGAAAAGGATCCTCTCGGGCAGCTCGCGCGGCACGGTCATGCTGACGGCTCCGGGCAGGGCCTTCTACAGCGAAAAGTATTCGCTCTCCTTCTACGTTTTGGGCAGGGAGGCGACGCTCGGCGCGATAAACTCGGGATTCAACGTCTATCCGTCGGATATTTCCGACGCGGTTTTCGACAGGAACGAAATCTTCTGCGAACCCGGAGACGACGGTTTTGAAAGAATATACAGATACTCTCTGATCACGGCGGAGACGTCGGAGGGATGAGAGAACACGAATAACGAAAAAAGGCGGACAACCACATGCCAACAGAAGAAAACAACAGCGCGGCGCGTCAGGATGCCGCGAACGCGGCCGAATACCGGCCGGAAGTCCTGTTCGGAGAGGACTCGCTCCCCGATCCGCGTTCGCTCGCCGAAGCGATCCGCGAAACGCTCGAGCGGCGCAACGCTTCCGATCTTTCGCTTTTGCGGATTCCCGACCGTTCGGATCTTTGCGAATATATCATTATCTGCACCGCGACCTCGGCCACTCATCTGCGCGCCCTTGCCGACGAGGTGGAGTACCGGCTCGGTCTTGCCGGCGTCAAAGCCGACAGCAGGGACGGCCGCGGAGACGGACAGAACTGGATAGTTATAGATTACGGCTCTTCGATGGTGCATATTTTCACCCCGGAGGCAAGATCTTTTTACAATATCGACCGGCTCTTTCACAACGCCGAACCGGTCTGACAAAATCTTTATGATTTCGGGAAAACAGTTATGAAGTACGATTATCTTTCGGTAGAAAAGAAATGGCAGGACCGCTGGGAGAGGGAACAGGTCTTCAGAGCGGCCGATCCCGGCGAGGCGGGTTCCGAGAAGAAGAAATTCTACGCGCTCGTCGAGTTTCCCTATCCGTCGGGCGCCGGAATGCACGTCGGACACATCAAGGCCTATTCGGGACTTGAAGTCATCTCGCGCAAGCGCCGCATGCAGGGCTACAACGTCCTCTTCCCGATGGGCTTCGACGCCTTAGGCCTTCCCACCGAGAACTACGCAATCAAGACGGGAACGCATCCCCGCGCCGTCACCGACAAAAACATCGCGAAGTTCACTCAGCAGTTGAAGCGAGTCGGATATTCCTTCGACTGGTCGCGCGTCGTCGACACGACCGACGAGGACTACTACCGCTGGACACAGTGGATCTTCGTCCAGATGTTCAAGAAGTGACTCGCTTTCAGCGACACCGCCCTCGTCAACTACTGCCCCTCCTGCAAGGTGGTTCTCTCGAACGAGGACTCGCAGGGAGGGAAGTGCGACATCTGCCACGGCG
>JAGDAM010000191.1 GCA_017959485.1 Clostridia bacterium | reverse complement strand
GGGCGGTGCGCATAGCCGTCGCGCGTCAGACGGTCACTCCGGGAGGCGCGACCGAACTGATGGTCGTGCTCGGCACAAAAGAGTCGCTCGCGCGTATCGAACTCGCGATATCCGAACTGTCCCGCGCCTGAACAAAAAACTAATATGCGTCCGTAATAATCCGCTTCGGGTTATTACGGACGTTTTTTATCCGTAGCATTTAACAGCTCTAATTGCCAGAATATCCGGTATCTTGCTTAGGCGAAACCGTTAATTGCGCCAGTACTTTTAGCACTCTCGCGTAAAGACTGCTAAAATTCACACAAAAAACACAAAAACAACCTTGTTTTTTCACAATACGGGGGTATAATATAGCCGTAAACAAAAGGGAGGCGCAACGGAGCGTCCGGAAGCCCCGGAGCCGGCCCGAAAAATCATTTACGGAGGTAAACATCATGTTTGAACTTACACCCTATTTTCACAACCGGCACAACAGATCGCTGAACGTTTACGATCCGTGGAGGGCTTTTGACGACATTGAACGCTCGTTCTTCGGAGAGCGCGTACATACATTCAGCACCGACGTTGCCGACAACGGCGACAGCTATACCGTCGAGACAGATCTTCCCGGATTCAAAAAGGAAGACATCAAGATCGAAATTGCCGGCGACACCATGACTGTGAACGCCGAGAGACATTCAGATTTCGAAAAGGAAGAGAAGAAGGACAAATACGTCCGCGTCGAACGCAGCTACGGTTCCTACAGCCGCACCTTCGATATCACCGGCATCGAAGCGTCCGGAATCAAGGCAAAGTACGACAACGGCGTACTTACCCTGACCCTTCCGAAAAAGGCGGCCAAGGCGCCCGAAACGAGGCGGCTGACCATCGAATAAGCCATATGCTCTTTGATGCAATCATAAAATAAAAAGCACTCCGGCACGGATCCTGCAGTCCTTGCCGGAGTGCCTTTGCTTTTTTTTACTGAAAGCCCGCTCTTGCGATTCGTTTCTTTGCGTTTCGTCCGGCACCGTTATACGGGCGAACACTTGGCGGGCGGTTTTTTAACGCCTCCCCTGCCTTCCCCGCGCGGCCCTTCGCTTTCCCCCCGGCTCCCCCTTGACAGCGACATAGCTATATGATATAATCATACTGTAAATCAATGCCGGCGGAGTTTCGCGGAGCCCCGCGGTTCCGCCGCGGATTATAAAAAGAGAGGGAAGCTAAATGGACGAAAAAAGCATAAAAGCCAGACAGGTCTACGACACCATGTGCGCGGCGCTCGACGAAATGAACTGGCATTACCGCAGGGACGACGAGAATCTCCGGGTGTTCAGCAGCGCTCGAGGCGACGACATTCCGATGGAGCTCACCTTCCGGATAGACGCGGAGCGGCAGATCATCATTCTCTTTTCCGGTATGCCATTTAATATCGAAGAAGACAAAAGATTGATAACCGCTGTTGCGGTCTGCGCCGCAAACGACAAAATACTCGACGGTTTCTTCGATTACGACATCAAAAGCGGCAGAATCTACTTCAAGATAACGAGCAGCTATATCGACTGCGAAGTCGGCAAAGACGTTTTCAGTTATATGCTCATCATCGCGGCCCGCACGATAGACGACTACAACGACAAATTCCTTAAGCTTTCCAGCGGAACTATAGGAATTGAGGACTTTATTTCCTGACACCGAAGGGGAGGAGAAGAAAATGGCTGAAACGAATAACGGCGCGAAAGAAGTTTACGAAGAGCTTTGCGGCATGCTGGACGCCAGAAACTGGCGCTACACCAGGCACGACGACGATCTGGTCGTCACCTTCGGAGTTTCGGGAGACGATATCCCGATGGATTATTTTATCAAAGTCGACGGTGGCAGGCAGCTTGTGTCTCTCTATTCGAGACTGCCTTTCATAGTCCCGGAAGAAAAGCGTATGGAGGCGGCGATCGCCGTCTGCGCCGCGACCTTCGGGCTGGTCGACGGCAATTTCGATTACAATATCAATACCGGAAAAATCACCTTCCGTCAGACCGCGTCCTTCAGATCGAGCAAGATCGGCCAGGGACTGTTCAAGTATCTTATCGACTGGGCGTGCGCGGTTGTGGACCGCTATAACGACAGATTTATGTCGCTCTGCAGCGGAGCCGTCAGCTTTACCGATTTCCTTGACGAGTGACCCGCGCCGCCTTCGAGGCGCGCAATAACGCAATACCGCACAATACACTTTCCGCAATACCGGACCGTGGGATGCCACGGGTGGATTGTGCGGTTTTGCTGTCGTTAAGGCAATACCGCACAATTCGCGTGCGGAGATTGTCGTGTAATTTTGGCGCCTGTTTTGACTGAGAAATCGCAGGAAAACAGGCAGTTTTTCAAGATTTTGACGTCAAAACAGGCGTCAAAAGGGCCGGCAAGATCAGTGCGTCGAATTGAGCGGTATTGCCTTAAAATTCATACCGCGGAAACTGAGGTTTGACTATGCTCGGAGCAATTATCGGAGATATTGTGGGGTCCGACTACGAGTTCGGGTCTCCGAAAACAAAACGTTTCACGCTCTTCACGCCTTTCTGCCGTCCGACGGACGACACCGTTATGACTATAGCGGTGGGCTGCGCCTGCGTCGAGGGGAATCTGCGCGACGAAAAAAACTGCAAAAAAGTGCTTGCGGAGCGGATGAGAGAACTCGGACGCCTGTATCCTTCCGCCGGATACGGAGGGATGTTTTACCGCTGGCTCATGAGCGACGATATGGGGCCTTACAACAGCTACGGCAACGGTTCAGCGATGCGCGTTTCCCCGGTGGCTTACGCCGCGGATACCCTTCCGGAGGTCGAACGGCTGGCGAAATGGAGCGCCGAGGTGACTCACGACCATCCCGAGGGAATCAGAGGCGCTCAGGCGATTGCCTCGGCGACCTTTCTCGCCCGGACCGGACGCTCTAAGGAAGAAATACGGGCGTATATCGAACAGAAGTATTATTATCTGAATTTCACGCTGGACGAGATCCGTCCGTCGTATGAATTCGACGTCACCTGTCAGGGAAGCGTTCCCCAGGCGATAGAGTGCTTCCTCGAGGCAAAAGATTACGAGGACGCGATACGCAACGCGGTTTCGCTCGGAGGAGACGGGGACACGATAGCCGCGATGGCGGGTGCGATAGCCGAGGCGTACTTCGGGATCCCCGAAGAACTGCAGGAAGAGGGCCTGTCGCGCCTCGATGAGACTCTTCTTGATTATTATCTCGGATATTCCGATGAACTATACGGTTAACAATGATCGACACGCACGCTCACTACACTCACCAAAAATTTAACGTTACCTCGGATTACAGGTTTCTGTCCTGTGACGGGGAAAACTGTTATGTAAAAACCGGCCGACTCGGCGACGTTTTCAGGGATATGAAGGAGGCCGGCATCGACGCGGTCGTCGAGCCCGCGATCGGAATCGAGTCCAACCGCGCCATTCTCGAGGAATACCGCCAAAACCGCGGTTTTATATATCCCGCCGTGGGAGTTCATCCCGAAACGGCGGGGGAAACTCCGCGAGGGCGCCGGCGCGAACTTGCGGATCTCATTGCCTCCGAAGGCGTCGTCGCCGTCGGCGAGACCGGACTCGACTATCACCTTCCGAAGTTTATTAAGAGCCGTTTTGCCCAGAGATTCTGGTTCAGATATCAGATACGCGCGGCTTACCGAGCAGGCCTGCCGCTGATTCTGCATATAAGAGACGCGGACCGCGAAGCGCTCGCCGTGCTCCGCCGCCGCCGGAAGAAGATTCACGGGGGAGTCGTCCACTGCTTTTCGGGCGACGCGGACGCGGCGCGGGAGTATCTCGCGCTCGGACTCTACATCGGGATCGGGGGCGGCCTTATAGAGCACGGAAAAATGTCGGAGCGGCTGCGCGAGGCGGTGAAGATCATTCCCGCCGAGCGGATTTTGCTTGAGACGGACGCTCCTTATATGGCCCCGGGCATTGAAATCGACGGGAAACGGCTCTCCGACAGGGTGAGGAACACGTCGTCGGTAATCCGCGCGGTCGCGGCTGAGATTGCGCGTCTGAAAGGCACAACTCCGGAAGAAGTCATTGCCGCGTCGGACACCGGCGCGAAAGCGCTTTTCGGGATCAGGATCGAACAATAAAAGAAGACAAGGGAGAAAGACGGATATT
>JAGDAM010000017.1 GCA_017959485.1 Clostridia bacterium | reverse complement strand
CGGGCGACACCTTCCCCAGCCGGGGAAGGCAAAGCAGCGTCGCTCCGCCTCATCCACCGCTTTCGCGGTCCCCCTTCCCCGTTTCGGGGAAGGCAAATTGGAAATCCACCGCTTTCGCGGTCCGCCCTTCCCAAAAGGGGAAGGCAAACGTTTATGGTATTTGGGATATCACCAATTCACTTCGGCGGTAATCGTTTTCAGGCGGACACGATGGCCGCCCAAAAAAGCGAACGAGCGATGCTCGCCTAAAAAAGCGGATGGGCGATGCTCGTCCCCACAATATAAACGTTAATAATTATTAGCGTTTACGTAACTAATTCATAATTCGTCATTCATAATTCATAATTGTCATCGCGCCTGCGCGATGCACCGCGCCTCGGGCGCGTTTAAAAGGAGTTTTCTATGTCAACCGACAGAATCGGCAAACTGTTTGAGCCCTTCAGGCGGCGGCTTGCCGCCGAGCGGGCGCTGAATTCGCTGCTTGCAGCCGCGGCCGCCGGATCGGCCGCCTGTCTCGCGGCGTTTCTGCTGTCTTTGGTGCTCCCGTTCAAAATGAAATACTGGATCTGCGCGCTGATTGCGCTCGGAGTGTTTCTGCTGTCCGCGGTAGCCGTTTTTCTCCTGACCCGTCCCTCCCGCGGCGAGATTGCCAGAAGGATAGACGAGGCCGGTACCGGCAACCGGGCGGAAGCCTGCCTTGAGCTGGAAAACGACGGCTCGGCAATGGCGGCCCTGCAGCGGGCGGACACCGAGAGGGCGCTCGGAGCCCTTTCTCCGAAGTCGGTCAGGATAAGGGTCAAAAGGATACGCCTTATAGCCGCCTGCGCGGCGCTGGCCGCGGCGGTGGGTTGCGCTTTTCTTCCCAATCCGAACATCATCGCGATCGAAGCTAAGGAAAAGCAGCAGCAGATAGACGACAGCAAGGTCGACGATCTCGTCGACAAACTCGAACACAAGGTAGAGGAAGCGGAACTTCCGGAAAATTTGAAAAAAGAGGCCCGCGACCTGCTTGACTCGCTTAAGGAGAAGCTGAAAGACGCCGATTCGGTAAGCGAAAAGATGAGTCAGGTCAACGCGGCTTCCGACAAACTTGAAGAACTGTTCAAAAAAGCGGCGGACGAAAAGGCTAAGGAACTCGCCGAAGCCGCAAAGAAGGCCGCGGAGGAACTTAAAAACAGCGAGAGCCAGGCTATGTCCGAACTCGGAGAGGCGGGATCGGAGGAAGATCCCGGAAAAATCGACGACGCCGCGGCAAAACTCTCCGAGGAGATAGGCCAGGCGATTGCCGAAAACGATACAGAAGCCCTCGAAGAGATGGCGGAGCGGCTGAAAGAGGCGGCGCGGCAGGCCGAAGGAGATCTTTCCGGCGCCTACGACAAGCTTGCCGAGGAACTCGGGAAGCTGTCAAACGGAGAAGCGGCGGAATACGCACCGGCGCTTGAAGAGCTTGCCGAAGCGATGAAAAACGCCGCGTCGGGCGAGGGAGGCGGCAATCTCCCCGTCGGAGACGATATTCTCTCGGAACTTGAAAAATACAAGCGTTCGCTGTCGAACGAACAGAACGGCCAGGAAGGCCAGGAAGGCCAGGAAGGCCAGGAAGGCCAGGAAGGTCAAGGCGAAGGTCAAGGCCAAGGCGAAGGTCAGGGCGAAGGGCAAGGTCAAGGACAAGGTCAAGGCCAGGGCGAAGGCGAAGGCCAGGGCCAGGGTCAAGGTCAGGGCGAAGGTCAGGGCCAGGGCGAAGGCGAAGGCCAGGGCCAGGGTCAAGGTCAGGGCCAAGGTCAAGGCCAAGGACAAGGTCAGGGCGCCGGCCAGGGCGCCGGTCAGGTGATCGAGGGCGAGGAGTTCTTCGATCCGTCCAATTTCTCGACGACCGATCCGGGAGGCCAAACCTACGTTCCGGGCGGAGTAGACGAGAACGGCAACAGTCTTTCGGTCGAACTCGGCCCCAAAGAGCCGATCGAGGGAACCGTTTCCTACCGTGAGGTATACGGCGAATACGCCGGCCGCGCCGGAGCCGCGATGGACCGTGAGAACGTCCCGGACACCGTCCGCGACGCTGTTGAAAAATATTTCTCATCGTTAAGCTGAGGGCATGATATGACAGACGAAAAGGCAATACAATCATTCAAGGAAAACACCGACAGGATCTTCGCGGAAATCGCGAAGGACATAATCGGTCAGGAGCAGATCGTAAGAGAAACGGTAACCGCCGTAATAGCCGGCGGAAACGTGCTGCTCGAGGGCGTGCCGGGGCTCGGCAAGACGAGACTCGTGCGCACGCTCGGCCGGGTGCTGGACATGCCCTTTTCGCGTATCCAGTTTACTCCCGACCTGATGCCGGCCGACGTTACCGGAACGAACATCGTCGTGCGCGACGAAAACGGCGGATCGCGGTTCGAATTCAGGCGCGGACCCGTGTTCTGCAGCATTCTTCTGGCCGACGAAATAAACCGCGCGACGCCCAAGACGCAGTCGGCTCTGCTTGAGGCGATGCAGGAGCACACCGTCACCGTCGGAGGCGAGTCCTACCGGCTCGACGAGCCCTTCTTCGTTCTCGCGACGCAGAACCCGATCGAGCAGGAGGGCACCTATCCGCTGCCCGAGGCGCAGATGGACCGTTTTATGTTCAAGATCCTGGTTCCTTTCCCGACCGACGCCGAACTGCGCGACATAGTCCTGCTCACGCAGAAAAAGAACGATACCTCGTCGGAACGCGCCGTGACGCGCGAGGAACTGCTCGCTATGCGAGAGGTCGCGAGAAGCGTCCCGGTGCCCTCGTCGGTACTCGACAGAGCGATCTCTCTGATTTCGGCGACTCATCCCGAGACGCCGTCGGCTTCGGAAGCCGCGAAAAAATACCTGCGGTTCGGGGCGAGCCCCCGCGCCGCCCAGTCGCTGATCTCGGGCGCCAAGGTGAGAGCCCTCTCTTCTGGGCGGTTCAACGTTTCAAACGAGGATATCGAGGCGCTGGCCTTCCCGGTGCTGAGGCACAGAATCGCCGCCAACTTCGAGGCGATCTCGACCGGCATAGACAACGACGAGATCATCCGAATGATAATCGAAGAACTCAAGGAAAGAAATGGCTGAACGGCTGATCGACGAGGAGTTTCTCCGCCGTCTCGACCGTATGTCTCTCAGGTTCGAATCGGCGGTCAACGGTAATATGAGCGGCGGCCGCCGGTCGAAGAAGCACGGCTCGACCGTCGAGTTTTCCGGCTTTCGCGAGTACGTTCAGGGCGACGACTTCCGCCGCATCGACTGGAACGCCTACGGACGCTTTGAAAAGCTGTTTATCCGTCTTTTTCTCGACGAGAGGCAGCTAAAGGTCAACCTGTTCGTCGACACGTCGGCGTCGATGGGATTCGGCGAGCCCGACAAACTGACCGCCGCCCTCAGATTTGCCGCCGCGTGCGCCTACGTTTCGGTCGCGGCTTCCGACTGCGTGTCGGTGGTCTCGCTGCGCGACGGCAGGGCGGAAGAACTGATCGGAAGCATTACCGGGCGCCGGGGATTTTTCTCCTCGCTTGAGCGGCTCGAAGGGCTGAAGGCGGAAGGGAAGACGTCGCTCTCCGCGTCGGTGAAAGACTACCGCGGATTCAGCGGTTCGGGAGCGTCAATCGTTATTTCCGATCTTATGTCTGAGGACGAAAAGGACTACGCGGACGCTTTGCGGTATCTGATATACCGCAAGCAGGAGGTTATACTCGTTCACGTCCTGTCGCCCGAAGAGATGAACCCCACGCTCGACGCCTCGGCGCGGCTGACCGACAGCGAGACCGGAGACTGGGTCGACGTCGGCTCGCCTTCCGCGGCGGTCGGATTCTACCGGCGCGCGTTCACCGATTACTGCGCGGGCATCAGCTCCTTCTGCATGCGAACCGGAGTGCGGCTCGTCAGGATAAGCTCGGACGAAGACCCGGGAGAAGCGATTTTCGGAAAGGGCACCGCCGCGGGCGTGTTTCAATAACACCGTTTCAATAAGGATAAATGGAATTCTTGAACCCCTGGGGGCTTTTGTCGCTGATCTCGGTACCGGCGCTGATCGCCCTCTACATACTGAAGCAGAAGCACAGAATAAAGCCGGTCCCCAGCCTTCTTCTCTGGAAGAAGACGAGGACTCTTATGGAGGCGTCCTCACCCTGGGAGCGGCTGAAGCGCAACCTCCTCTTTATTCTGCAGCTTTTGCTTCTTTTGACTGTCTGTTTCGCTATCGCCAGGCCGGCTGTCAGCGGAGCGGCCCAATACGACGAGATAGTCGTGATTATCGACACGTCGGCGAGCATGAGGGCGGTAGACGGAGGTGAGCGCGACGGACGCACGAGGTTCGAACGCGCGGTAGCGATCGCGCGGGAAACCGCGGACGGACTGCGCGCCGGCAAGAAGATGTCTGTGATCTTCGCCGGCGACAGCGTCATCCCGGCGGTGTCTCACTCCGAGACACCTGCCGAGATCAAAAAGGCGCTGTCGGCCGCGGAATGCGGCTGGTCGGACGGCGACGTCACGAACGCGCTTCTGCTTGCCGACAGTATGAGCGCCGACGGGTCGAACAACGTCATAGCCGTCTTTACCGACCGCGAAGTTAAGACCGAAGACCCGCGTATCCGCGTGACTGATCTCTCGAAGAGCCGCGCCAACGCGGCAGTGACCTCCATAAGCTGCGGCGGTTCGGGGGGCAGCGTCACCGTTCTGTCGGGCGTGACCTCCTACGGGGCCGACGCCACGCTGACGCTCGAACTGCTTTGCGACGGCGAGCTGTACGACGCGAGAGAGGTGACGCTCTCTGCCGAACAGACCGAGGCGGTCTACTGGAAGCTGACTCGGACCGGCGCCTCCGTCGCCACGGTGAGGATCGCCGGCAACGCCGGAGGAGTACTCTCCTGCGACGACGAACTGAGCGTCCCGCTGGAGCAGAAAGAGGAGAGAAAGAGACTGATCGTCTCGAAAGAGAGCTTCTTCTTCGAGAAGATCTTTTACGCGATCGGAGGCTGCGAGATATATAAAACCGAGCCCGACGGATACGATCCCGCCGGAGGCGCGTACGACCTGATTATTTTCGACGGATACGTCCCGTCGGAACTTCCGTCGGGTCCGTCGGTATGGTTCTGGGCGCCGCCCTCGGATATTCCGGGAATCAAAGTCGGAACTTCTGTCAAGGGCGCCTATCTCTCGCCGGTGTCTTCTGCTTCCTCGCAGGAGATTTGTTCCTACGTCAACGCCGGCGAGATTGCCGTCGCGCGGCTGTACGAGTTCGAGCCCGAAGCGGGCTGGGACACCGTCCTTGGATGCGGGATGCTTCCCGCGGTAACTGTCAGGACGGGCGACGACGGCCGCCGGGTCGCCGCGGTGGCTTTTGACATCCACGACAGCAATCTGCCGCTGCTCAAGGAGTTCCCGATACTGATCCAGAATCTGCTCGGCTGGTCTGTTCCGAGAATGACCGAGGGAAGCGGAGTTTATCTGACCGGCAGTCTTGTCGGCATCAAGGGACTCGCGTATTCCGAGAGCATATCGGTGACGTCTCCAGACGGGACGGTCGCGAAGATCGCGCCGCCCTTCCCGGCCGACAAGGTGCGGCTCTCTCTGCCCGGAGTTTATACCGTAACTCAGACGCTCAGCAGGGCCGGGACCGAGTCGGAGGTGAAGGGATATCTTGTCGCCGGAGTGCCCGAGAGCGAATCGGCCATGAAGGGCGCGGTCTCTTTTGAAGGAGAAGGTGGCGCACAGGTCTCCGATCTCATCGGACAGACCGAACTCTGGCCGTATTTCCTGATAGTCATACTTCTGCTTATGGCCGCGGAATGGGGGGTGTATTATCTTGAACGTTAGTTTCAGACAGCCCCTCCTGCTCCTTCTGGCGATACCGCTTCTCGCGGCGCTGCTCGTGCCTTTCTTTATCGCCGTGAAACGCGGAAGAGTCAGGGGGCGCCAGAAAGCCTCGCTCGCGATAAGAGTCATCGCACTCACGCTCGCGCTGCTCGCTCTTTCTGGATTTACCGCCGGCCGCCGCGCCGATACCGACGCCGTGATCATCATCGCCGATCTGTCCGACTCGACGCGCGGCGTGAGAGAGAGGATAGCCGAAGCGGTCGCCATGGCGTCGGAGTATTCCGGGCGCTCCACAAAAATAGGACTTGTCACCTTCGGGCACAATTCATATTACGAAATACCGGTCACCGACCGGTTTGTCTTCAGCAGGTTTGAAACCTCTCCCGACGGAGGCTACACGGATATCTATTCCGCCCTCATCAAGGCGGCGGCGATGTTCCCGGGCGATTCGTCCAAGCGCATCGTGCTTCTGACCGACGGAAAGGAGAACGTCGGCGCGTACAAAGAGGCGGCGACCGTTCTTCTGCAGCGCGGGATCCGTCTTGACGCGCGGGTCTACGAGACGGGCGCCGACGACATCGAACTTCAGGTGACCGATCTTTCAATGCCTGAAACGGTGTACAAAGGCGAGGCGTACAACATTACCGTTACCGCCGAGAGTACCTACGAAGGGAAGGCGGAACTCACGCTTTACGCCGACGGGACGCCGGTCTCGAGCAGGGAAGTGACCCTGACGCGCGGCGTCAACAGGTTCGTTTTCCGGGAGACGGCGCTGGCTTCGGGTATCGCGACCTACTCCGCGGAGATAACCGCAGAAAGCGACTCTCTGCGCAAGAACAACAAGGTTTACAGCTTCATAAAGATACTCGGTACGCCGCGCGTGCTTGTTATCGACGGCACCGGCACCGAGTCTCACGAGATCACGGCTCTTCTCGGAGAGGGAGTCGAGTGCGACGTGAGGTACCCGGAGACCGTCCCGACCGATATCGCCGGACTTCGCAGCTACAACGCCGTCGTCATGATGAACGTGTCGAAGGAGAGTTTGCCCGACGGATACGACGAGCTGCTCGAGGTTTACGTACGAAAGCTCGGACGCGGGCTTATAACGACCGGCGGAGACAAAACCTACGCGCTCGGCGGCTGGGAGGGGAGCACTCTCGAGAAGATCCTGCCGGTCAATATGATCACCACCGACAAGGCGAAGCTGCGCGATCTCGCGATGATGATACTCATCGACAATTCCGGAAGTATGGGAGCCGGAGCCGGCAGTTCGCTCGAACTCGCTAAGCAGGGTGCGATCAATGCCGCGGGCATCATCAAATCGATCGATTCGGTAGGAGTCATCGCCTTTTCGGACAACGCCGTGTGGGTGTCGAAACTCACTCCCGGCACCGAAAAGGAGAGAGTTCAGGGAAAGATCGCTTCGATAGGGTCGGGAGGCGGAACAATGATCGCCGGGGCGCTGAGCGCCGCGTACCAGGCGCTCCTGGACAGCGGCAAATCGCTGAAGAGCGTTCTTCTGCTGACCGACGGACAGCCGGCAGACGGAGAAGCGGTCTTCATGAACTCTCTCGACAAGAAACTGGCCGAAGCCGGGATCACTGTAAACTCGATAGCCGTCGGGGAATACGCCGATACGGCGATCCTGGCGTCGCTCGCGAAAGCCACCGGAGGACGTGTGTCGACCGCGCTGAAGGCGGAGGAACTGCCCGAAATAATCTTCACCGAGGCGGTGAAGATACTTCACAGCGGTTACATCAACAACGTCACCTTCACACCCGAGGTGGGAGACTGGTCGAGCGTGCTGTCGGAGGTGCGATACCTTCCCGAGCTCGACGGATTCATACTGACCGAAGGGAAGGATCTCGCGTCGAAGGTGCTGAAGACGCCCGAAGGCGATCCGATTCTGTCGGTATGGCAGTACGGACTGGGCCGCGCGGCGTCGCTGATGACCGACCTCAACGGAAAATGGTCGTCAAAGCTGCTCGCGTCCGGGGACGGAAGGACGCTGATCGGAAACATCGTGTCCTACGTCCTTCCCTCTGACGAGGAAGGCGAAGGAAGCGTAACGGTGAGACGCGTCGGCGACAAGGGCGTCGTCACGGCGTCGTCGCCGGTGACGGACAGGACGCTTCCCACCGAGGCGGTTATCATTTCCCCGTCGGGCAAGGAGAGCGTTCTGACGCTTGTTCAGACGGGTATCGGAGAATACTCGGGCGAGTTTGAACTTGAGGAAGAGGGAAGCTACGTCACCGTCGTGACTCAGAAAGACGGCGAGGACACCGTGATGAACAAGGAAGGCGCCCTTGCCGTGCGGTACAGCGATGAGTACGACGCCTTCAGAACCTACGACGGGTCGCTCGAGGCGCTTTGCGCCGAAACGGGCGGCAAGGCCTCCTGGACGAAGGCGGAGGAGCTTTTCACGATTAAAACGAATCCCGTGACTCACAGTCTCGAGTTCACCGTTCCGTTTATCATCGCGATGCTCGTACTTGTTATGGCCGATATAGCCGTCCGACGGCTGGATATCGGGGGAATGCTCGCAGCGGCCGCCGCAAAACGGAGGAGCCGCAGGCCGGCAAAGAATCCCGAAGAGGAGCCGGTTACCGCCGCGGAGACGGGCCGCGCCGTGAAGGAAAAGAAAGAGCGCAAGCCCGGGAAAACGTCCGACGGCGACGCTCCGCCCGGCGCCGCGAAAACGAAGAAGAAAAAAGAAAGCCCCGAAAAAGAAAAAGAGACTCCTCCGGCTGAAACCGGGAAGTCGTCGGTATCCTCGCTGCTCAAGGAAAAGCAGAATATGTCGAGGAAAAAAATGTGAAATATCGCGGGGCTGTAAAAAAGTCAACTTTTTTTACAGCCCCTTGTTATTTCAGTACATCTTATCGATATCGATTACGTCCAAAGTGTTCGGACAGGCATCTGTAAGCAGCTCCCGAAGCTCCTGACGGGTGATTTCCTTCTGCACGAATTCCGACGGATCCGATATCGCAACTATGTTTTCTGAGTCAAAGAACTTGTAGTATCTGACATTCGGAACAATAATATCCGATGGAATCATACCATTCGCATAATAGACTTTCCAACCTTCTTCTGCTTCTGAAAAGACAACACGCACGCTCAGATCTCCGTATACGCCGAAGAGTGAATAGGAATCCGAGAACTCGCTGTAGGTGCAGCCAGTCCACTTGGTGTTGTCGGTCACATTATAAACCGTATTGACCATAGCGGCCTGCTTGTCCTCAATCAGGGACTGAAACTTTGATGAGTCGGCACCGGTCAGAATATATTCGTATCCGCGCTCATTACCCGCGGCTTCGGCATCCGCAACACGGCGGTCATCCAAGAATATCAGGGATACATGCCCGTCTCTGATAAACAGAACAGCGCTTTCATTGTCATCCGAACATATAATAAAACCGCTGGCAGGCGCCACAATGGTTAAAATACTGTCCCACGCGTAGGTCACTGCAGTTTTATCAGACGCAATGCTGTGCGATGTCAGATTGTTTTTGATGTACCTCTCCGCACGCTGCGTTCGCTGCTTTGCACACGAAGAGAGGGAAAATATCATAAGAACAGCCAGTAATAATATCAGAAAACGTTTCATTGAATCCCCTCCATCAAATACTCATCATAATTATGCACCGGGGAAAACTGCGGCACGGACCGACGAACGAAGGGCGCATATGTGCGATTGCCAATAATTATTGATATTTACGCCTCAGGGGGCGGCCAGGGCCTTCGCGCCTTGCGGCGCTCGGCAGTGAAAATGTCCGGCTGCGCCGGACAGTGAAGTCGTCCGGCGCAGCCGGACTG